>CALCDK010000174.1 GCA_937900605.1 uncultured Olsenella sp. | reverse complement strand
TGCGAAATTAGGAAAGAAACCGGATCTTCGGATTCAGGTTGCCGAGGAACTGAACCAGAAACCAGCGCCGCCCTCACCGTGAATCCCTGTTTGGGGTTAGGAGGGGGCCAGCCCCCTCTCAGGGCTACGCCCTGATTCACCCCCGGCTACGGCCCGTAGCAGAAAGCCGGGAGACGAGGTACCAAGCGGCCCCACCGGACCCGTGCCACGAGTCCGCGCAACGAAGACCGGCACTCGAGCCGCCCCGCAGGTCGCCGAGGAACGGAACCAGACGGATTGTGCCCCTGACCCTACCTCCGGATGTGTCGAAGTAGAAGTAGTCGCCGACACCGGTCGTCGCCGAGCCGCCGAGCCCCTTTCCCAAGATGAGGCCGTTGACGAACTGGATGTCGAGCATGTAGCCATCTGCCGTCGGCATGCACGCCGCCGTCGGGGTCACCCCGTCCGCCACGGCGTTCTTCTTCTCATTGCGGGTGTCGGGGTTGACCGCGATGCCGAAGCCCGTGCCGTCGGAGACGAAGAGCGTATCGCCCATGAACTCCCACAGGCCCAGCCCCGTCTCGACGCCGCCGACCTTGAACGGATGCTTGCCGTCCTTCGCCACCTGGCCGTCGCCCACGAGGGCATCGGTGTTGCCCGTGCACCACGGCGCACTCTGGAGCCATGTGTTCACGGTCGTGTCGAACGCCTTGGCGACGTCCATGAGAAGCGCCACGTTGCCGTCTGCGAGCGTCTCCTTGCCGCCGACGACCGCGCCGTCGAACACGTCGTACGCCGCCGCGGCGCCTCGGTCGGGGCACGTGGTGCCCGTGTCGGTGCCGTACATCATCGACGCGCCCACGGGAATCTTCGCCGCCTGCTCGGCGGTGACGACCACGCGCGTGACGCCCGTCTCGGCGAGCGCCGGGTGGATCTGGACGTTGAAGTCCGTGCAGCCCGGGAAGTCCACCTGGGAGGACTTGCAGAGCGTCTTGGTCAACTGGTGGAAGTTGATATACCACTGGTCGTAGACGCTCATGCCCGAGTAGCCCGTGGTCGCGGTCTTGCAGAGGTCGACGAGCGAGTCGTGCGACGTCGTGCGGTTGGCGACCTTCGCGCCCGAGACGGAGCGCGGGCGCCCGTCGGCGTCGATGCTCATGGGGTATGTCGGCGTCAGCATGTACGGTCGCAGCGTGCCGTCCGGCAGCAACGCCTTGGGGTTCGGCTGCGAGCCGCTGAAGCGCTTGTCGGACCACGAGACGAGCAGGTTGCCGTTCGCCAGCACCTCGACCGCCTGCCACACGACCGGCGCGATCTCGTAGACGTTGTTGCCGTGTCCGTTGTCCACGCGCGAGAAGCCGTAGTCGACGCCGTCGATGGCCTCGACCCACGGCACGCCGTCGGCGTCGGCACCGGCGTTGGCTGACACGTGGAACCACGGGCCACCCTCGGTGTCGAACGGGTCGACAGCCGCGCTCGTCGCCGTCGCGGGCACGAACTCGGTGGAGGCCACGTGCTTCGCAGCGGCGCTCATCGGCTGGATGTCTGTCGGACTGCCCGCCGGGATGAGGAACGTGTACACCAGCCCCGTCTTGTGCTTGTCCACCATCGCGGCGACGCTCTCGTTGGAATAGTGGCCCGTCGAGGCGTCGCGCTCGAGCGACTTCTGGTCGCCCAGATTCTTCACCGCGCCGACAAGCGCCCACACCGCCTTGTCCGATGCCAGCGGGTCCGCGTACTCGAACCCCTCGGTTGCCTGCTCGGTTGCCTGCTCGGTTGCCTGCGTATCGGCCATTTAGGCACCTACCCTTCGCATCTGGCAAATCTTGCCGTTTACCTTCTTGAGCCCCAGCGCCGTCACGGCAGCCGCCGAGTCGATAATCGACTGGTAGTTCAGGGCTGCCGTCTTGGCGTCCCTGAGCGCCGCCTGCGCGTCGGCGAGGGCCTTGGTCGAATCCTGCTCGCGCTTCTGCTCGGCAGTCTTGCGTCCGGCCTCAGCCTGTTTGCGCTCCGTCTCGTTCTGCCCGCGCTCGGTCTCTTTCTCCCTGCGCACGGCCTCGGCGTCGGCGCGGCCCCTCTCCGCCGTTTCGACAGAAGCCTTGAGCCGCTTGAACTCGTCGTTGACCTCGTTCACGCCAGCCGCCGCGTCCGTCGCGGGCTTCTTGAGCTCCGCGATCTGCTCGGCGGTGAGGTCGCTGTATCTCAGCGCGTCGCCCTTCGGCACGCCGACGACCAGCACATTGCCCTCCATCGCCGCCGTTGCCTCCGAGCCCGAGGCAAGAGTCGTGGCGCGTGCCCCCTTGACCTCGGCGGCGACAGCCCTGTCGCGTGCGGCCTCCGCCGCCTTCTGCGCGGCCTTGGCCTCGTCTCGCGCCGTCTCCGCGTCCTTGATGGTGCGCTGGTCGCTCGGCTCGTAGATATACTCGGCGGGCTTGGCTCGCCTCTTTACGTCCCAGAGCGCCTCGATGCGCGTGCGCCCGCCGTAAGGCTCGTCCGTGATGTAGGCCCATGCGTACACGCGACCCGCCGCCTGGAGCAGCTCGTCGGGAATCTTCGCCTTGCTGCCGGCCACCGCGACCGTGTAGCACGTCCCCGTGGTCGACTTGGCGAAATGCACCTGCTCGCAGCCGACAACCTCGACCTCGCGCCCGGTGTCCCACTGCCACAGATCGCCGTCAAGCACCTGCAATGCCGCCATCACTCATCACCTTCCTCATCCTCGTCCTCGTCGTTGTCGTCGCCCTTCTGGGCGCCCTTCGCGTTCGCCGCCAGGGCGGGCGGCAGCGCGGCCATGCGCTCCTCCTGCTCCCGCTGCTTGCGCTCCAAAATCTTCGCCCTCTCGTCGGGCGTGATGTTTGGCAGCTTTCGCAGGATCGTCTCCTCGTCCAGCCACTCGGCCTCCAAACACACGGTCTCGACCTGCTCCTTGGTGTTGCTGATGCGAGTGCGCGTGAACACGGGCGTGTCCTCGATGCCCTGGAGGGCGAGGATGTCCATGATGCCCTCGCGGATGTGGCGCTCAAACTCGGCGGCCTCCTCGTCCATCGGCTGGTATGCCGCGTCGATATGGTCGTTGGTCGCCCCCGCCGCGATGGTGTGGACGTCCAGCGCGCCGAAGTCCTCGTAGATGTCGGCCTTTATCTGGGCCAGCGTCTCCTTGCGGCCCTCGACGGGCACCTCCTGCGTGTACGGCGTCACGGACTGCCCCTGCTCGGCGTCGACCTCGGCCACGTGCGTCAGCTTGAGCTTCGCCCGCCACAAGTCGAGGTCCCTGTCGTCCATGCCGCCGGCTCCGTTGATGAGCCAGTAGATCTGTGCGCAGTCGCGCGTGTCGTTCACCAGGCCGCTCTTGATCAGGTCGTAGGCGTCGATGCCCTCGCGCATGCCGACGAGCGTGCTCTGGTGCGCGTCGCTGCCCCAGACCGCCACGATGGGCAGGCGGGAGTAGTTCTCCGCATCGACGGCCAGCTTCATCCCGTCCGCCGGTATCTCCCGATACGTGACCTTGTAGGCGCGCTTGGCCTCGGTCACCTCGAAGTCGAAGCCGCTGCCGCCCGACACCATCTCCGTGTAGCCGTCCTGCTCGTAGAGGGTCGCGTGCCACGGGTGGTCGGAGTCGAGCCGCCAGAACCTAACGCCGGCGTAAAGCGCCCCCGAGTGCTCGTCCCACACCGGGCAGAACTCGTCGGCGGTGAACACGTCGATGTGGTCGATGTTCCAAAACGGGAATGACGCACCGTGGATGAGCGCCTTGAGCCCCATCTCCATGACGTCGTCGTCGAAGCGGTCGCCAAGCCCCTCCTTGGTCGTGTCCTTGCCGCCCGCCGAGACGTCCACGAAGCTCACGCCCTTACCGAGCGAGTACGTGCAGCGCTGGACGTTCAGGCGCTTGAACAGGTTACTCGCCAGCCTCAGCCTCGAGGCCGTGAAGTCCTCGGCCTCGGCACCGGAGCACGAGTAGATCTTCTGCACGAAACGGTTGATCGTGACGTTGCGCTGGCGGTAGTACTCGTTCGCGGTGACGGCGTTGCGGTACATCTCGCTCGACATGTGCCGCTCGATGGCATCTGCCGCGAACGCCGTCGCCGACGCCGCCGCCTTGAGGTCGCCATCGGTCACCAAAGGCCCCTTAGACAAGCCGCTACCTCCCTTCAAAAAATGGGTTTACCTGCCGTTTCGCAGGCTTGTACATGCGCATGGTCGCCACCCCGTAACGGAGTGCGTCGCAGCTGTGGTCCTCCACCTTGACGGGCCTGTCGCCGTCGGCCTTGGCGTCCCAGCAGTAGCCGCCGAGCTCGCCTATCAGCCCCGCGCAGGCGTCGGAGATGCGCACCGTGCCGTTGCCCAGGCACACACCCGTCTCCCGTATGCCGTCCGCGACGTCGTTGCGCCCCTTCTTGGTCTTGAACCCGGCCTGCCGCATCGCGGCGATGAAGCTCGTGGCGCTCGGGTCGATGATGAACGTGGGCGGCTTGCCCAGCCCGCGCACGAAGTCGGCCATGTCGGCCACGTAGTCGGCGTCCGTCTTCTGGTGCCCCGTGTCGCGGCCCGAGTAGCGGTACTCGTCCACCACGTGCCGTCAAACGCCCACAGCAGCGCCGCGAAGGCGTTCTGCGTGCCGTAGTCGCAAGACACCGCGTACTTGGCGGCGCCGCCCGCATACCGGCTCTCGAGGGCACCCTCCCAGTCGGGGTAGACCAGGCCCTCGGCCAGCGTCCACTTGCCCAGGATGTAGCGGTCGTAGTACACGCCGCTGCCGTAGTCCTTGATGAGGGCCTCGATGACATCCGGTGCCAGCGCGCCGTCCCAGATCGTGTAGTCCTGCCTGTAGATGTCGCTGTCGCCGTCGAGGAACCGCTTGAACCAGTGGTTCGGGCTGTCGGGGTTGCAGGTGCCGTCGAAGCGGCTGTGCTCGCAGCGCAGGCGGCTCTTGAGCATCTGGAAAACGTCTTCGCTCCACGTGGCGACCTCGTCGCCGTAGACCCACTCGAACGTGGCGCCCTGAATCTTGGATACGCTCGTCTTCTTGTCCGCCCCGAGGCAGTAGACCTTGCGCCCGAATATCCGGGCAGTGTTGTCCCGCCCGATCTGGCTGACGACGTCTTCGCTGTAGAGTGCGCGCATCGGCTCGAGGATGTTGCGCTCGAGCGTCGAGCGGGTGTTCCCGATCATCACCGCCAGCCCCTCGCCCCTCATGGCAAGAAGCCTCTGCGGTATGGTCACGGCTATGTCGACGTAGCTCTTGCCCGAGCCCGTCGCCCCGCACTTCACGTTGTAGCGGTGCGTGCAGTTGGCGAGGTACTCGCGCTGCATCCTCGTGAGCGGCATCGGCTACTA
>CALCDK010000173.1 GCA_937900605.1 uncultured Olsenella sp. | reverse complement strand
CCTGCTGCTGCAGGACTCGATGGTGAGCGTCTGGGGCGTTTTCGTGATCTTGGTCCGCGAGTTCCTCGTGAGCGCCCTGCGCATGCTCGCCGGCTCCCAGGGCCAGGTGATCGCGGCCGACGGCCTCGGCAAGGCCAAGACGGCGGTGACCATGGTCTCGCTGTGCGCCTTCTACCTCGCCATCTTCCTGTCGTCGCTCGGCGTGGCGGCCTCGGTGCCGGTGCTCGGCGTGGCACGGGCGCTCATGGTCGCTGCGGTGGTCCTGACGGTCGTCTCGGGTGTGCAGTACTTCTGGAACGCCCGTCACGTCGTGTTCGGGGGCCGCTAGATGGCCGCCGCGGGGGCCTGCGAGCCCGGCTCCGACCGCGCCCTTCTCGCCCTGTGCCGCGAGGTCGTCGAGGCCGCCGTGGCGCGCGGGCTCACCGTCGGCTGCGCCGAGTCGTGCACGGGTGGCCTCGTGAGCGGCTGGCTCACCGCCGTCCCCGGCTCCTCCGCCGCCGTTCGCGGCGGGGTGGTCAGCTACGCGATCCCCGTCAAGCGCGCCGTGCTCGGCGTGAGCTCCGAGGTGCTCGACGACCCCGCCCTCGGCGCCGTCTCGTCGCCGTGCGCCGCGCAGATGGCCGCGGGGGCCCGCCGGGTGCTCGGCTGCGACGTCGCGGTCTCGGTGACCGGCATCGCCGGGCCCGGGGGAGAGGAGCCCGGCAAGCCCGTGGGCACCGTCTGGTTCGGCCTGAGCTCCCCCGACGGCACCGTCACCTGCCGCGAGCTGTTCGCCGGAGACCGCGACCAGGTGCGGCTCCAGGCGGTCCGTCGCGCCGTCGGCCTGCTGCGTGGCGCGCTCGTGGAGGCCTAGGGTCCCTGGGCACGCACCTGCGCGCGGCCGCGCCGGCCTGCGGCCCCCGCGACCTGCGGCGGGCCCCCCTGCCGCAAGGCGGCTGAAAGCCTGGCGCGCGCGTGCTGGCCGCCACGCCCCGCCGCCTGGTGCATAGTGGCCCCAGGCAGTTGACGCGGGAACGCGTGTTCGTCTACCATGGAATCAGTCAACGAGTCAGGGAGGCATCATGGCCAAGGCCAAGAGCACCGGCAAGGAAGTCAAGCCCCGCACCACGGGGGAGGAGCGCGAGAGGGTCCTCGACGAGACCACCAAGGAGATCGAGAAGCGCTTCGGCGCCGGCGCCATCATGCGCTTCGGCGACGATGGCCCCAGCTTCGAGGTCGAGGCCATCCCCACGGGCTCCCTGGCGCTCGACGTCGCGCTCGGCATCGGCGGCGTCCCTCGCGGGCGCATCGTCGAGATCTACGGCCCCGAGTCCTCCGGCAAGACCACCCTGTCCCTCGAGATTCTCGCCGAGGCCCAGGCCATGGGCGGCGTCGTGGCCTTCATCGACGCCGAGCACGCCCTGGACCCGGGATACGCCGCCCGCATCGGCGTGGACATCGACGACGTCCTCATCTCCCAGCCGGACACCGGCGAGCAGGCCCTCGAGATCTGCGACATGCTCGTGCGCTCCGGCGCAATCGACGTCGTCGTCGTCGACTCCGTCGCGGCCCTCACGCCCCGCGCCGAGATCGAGGGCGAGATCGGCGACTCCACCGTCGGCCTCCAGGCGCGCCTCATGAGCCAGGCCCTGCGCAAGCTCGCCGGCTCGCTCTCCAAGTCCAACACCACCTGCATCTTCATCAATCAGCTCCGCGAGAAGATCGGCGTCATGTTCGGCAGCCCCGAGACCACCCCGGGCGGCCGCGCGCTCAAGTTCTTCTCGTCGGTGCGCATGGACATCCGTCGCGTGGACTCCATCAAGGTCGACGGGGAGATCGTCGGCAACCGCGTCCGCGTCAAGGTCGTCAAGAACAAGGTGGCGCCCCCGTTCCGCCAGGCCGAGTTCGACATCATGTACGGCAAGGGCATCTCCAAGGAGGGCTCGATCCTCGACATGGCCGTCGAGAACGACATCGTCTCCAAGTCCGGCGCCTGGTTCACGTACGAGACCGAGCGCCTTGGCCAAGGCCGCGAGGCCGCCAAGGCCTTCCTGCTCGCCAATCCCGACCTCATGGACGAGATCGAGCACAAGGTCCGCGTCGCCTGCGGCCTCGAGCTCGGCGACGAGCGCGTCGGCGAGCCCGTCGACGGTGCCGAGCTGCCCGGGGACGACGAGTAGTGCCCCACGGGGACCTTCAGTGGGACGTCCGCCTGCCCCAGCGCCCCGGCGCCGGGGCAGGCGCCTCTCGCGACGCCTCGGTCGTCGTCTCCTCCGACTCCCACGGCGAGGAGAGCATCCGCGTTCCCGTCCGCGTCGCGCGCGCCCTTTCGTCGCGCCGCGAGTCCGGCCGGCTCGCGCCCGCGTCGCGCGCCGAGCTGCTCCACGCCATCGGCGAGGCGTCGCGTGCCGAGGTGCGCTCCCGCATCGAGGAGATGCTCAACCGGCGCGACTACTCCTGCCAGGAGCTCTCCCAGCGCCTTCGCCGCGACGGCTTCTCCGGCCCCGTGGCCGAGGAGGGCGTCTCCTGGGCGCGCGACCTCGGTCTCGTGGACGACGCGCGCTATGGCGCCGCGTTCGCCCGTGCCAAGGCCGCGTGCGGATGGGGCCCCATCAAGGTGAGCTGCGAGCTCGCCCGCCGCGGCGTCGAGGCCGAGTCGCTGCCCGGCTGGCCAGACGAGTTCTTCTCCGCCGAGGACCTCGTCGAGCGTGCACGCGCGCTCCTCTCCCGGCGTCGTCCCACGGGCCGCAACGACTTCCAGAAGGCCGTGCGCTTCCTTCGCTCCCGCGGCTTCCCGCCCGGGATGTGCTTCGACGTCGCGCGCGAGGTGTTCGACCCGCGCGACTGATCACGACGCCCTTCGCTACCATTGGTTCGTTTGACAATCTGCGTCCCTGAGCGTAAGATTGAAAAGCTGTTGGAGCGTTTTTCCTGCGCCTGCACGGGCGATGACCATATATCTGTCGGCTCACGTCGCTGCATATCCGCGTCGCGCCTCGGCGCAAGCAGATCCTCCGATGGCGGGTTCCGTGTCCCCACGGTCTCCTGAACCAGTCTTGCATGCCTCGTCGTCGGCGCGGCAGTCGTCTACTTCGTGCTCGCCGGAAAGAGCAACTCCAAGCTCAAGACCGCCGAGGAGTGCATCGCCTCCGCCCACACCGAGGCCGAGCGCATCACGACTGAGGCCGCCAGGCAGGCCGAGAACGCCAAGAAGGAGGCGGTCCTCGAGGCCAAGGAGCAGATCCTGCAGCTCAAGCAGAACTCCGAGGCCGAGGAGAAGAAGCGCAAGGGCGAGCTCCAGAACATGGAGAACCGCATCATGCAGCGCGAGGAGTCCCTGGACCACCGCAACGACGCCCTCGACCGCCGCGAGCACCAGCTCTCCAGCCTCCAGGGCCAGCTCGACCGCCGCAAGAGCGACCTCGACCAGCTCGAGGAGCGCCAGACGACCGAGCTCGAGCGCATCGCCGGTCTCTCCAGCGACGAGGCCCACGACGAGCTCCTCGCCCGCGTCCGCGCCGAGTCCGTCCGTGACGAGGCCCAGATCCTGCGCGAGTCCGAGCAATCCATCCGCGCCCAGGCCGACAAGTGCGCCCGCGAGATCATCTCCACCGCCATCCAGCGCTGCGCCGCCGACCAGGCCGGCGAGATCACGGTTACCTCCGTCCACATCCCCTCCGACGACCTCAAGGGCCGCATCATCGGCCGCGAGGGCCGCAACATCCGCACCTTCGAGCAGGTTTCCGGCGTCTCCCTCGTCATCGACGACACCCCCGAGACCGTCGTCCTCTCCAGTTTCGACCCCGTCCGCCGCGAGACCGCGCGCGTCGCGCTCGAGAACCTGATCGCCGACGGCCGCATCCACCCCGCCCGCATCGAGGAGCTCTACAAGAAGGCCGAGACCCTCGTCGGCGAGCGCGTCCGCGAGGCCGGCGAGCAGGCCGCCTTCGACGCCGGCATCCACGACCTGCACCCGGAGATCGTCAAGACCCTCGGAGCCCTGCGCTACCGCACCTCCTTCGGCCAGAACGTCCTGTCCCACTCGGTCCAGGTCTCCGCGCTGTGCGGCATCATGGCCTCCGAGCTCGGCCTCGACGAGGGCCCGGCCAAGCGCGCCGGCCTGCTCCATGACCTCGGCAAGGCCATCGACCACGAGGTCGAGGGCCCGCACGCCGTGATCGGCGCAGACCTCGCCCGCCGCTACGGCGAGCGCCCCGAGATCGTCCACGCCATCGAGGCGCACCACGCCGACGTCGAGCCTGACACCGTCCTCGACGTCCTGGTCCAGGCTGCCGACGCCATCTCCGCCGCCCGCCCCGGCGCCCGCCGCGAGTCCGCCGAGAACTACATCAAGCGCCTCGAGAAGCTCGAGCAGATCTCCAACGCCCACGAGGGCGTCGAGCGCACCTACGCCATGCAGGCCGGCCGCGAGCTGCACGTCATGGTCCAGCCCGAGAAGATCTCCGACGCCCAGGCGACCGTCCTCGCGCACGACATCGCCAAGCAGATCGAGGACGAGATGGAGTACCCCGGCCAGGTCCGCGTCGTCGTGATCCGCGAGTCCCGCGCCGTCGGCGTCGCGAAGTAGCCCCATGGGCTCGAGTCCCTCCGACCTCATCGACTTCGTCGCGTCCATGGGTGGCGACCGCACCCTGCGCGTCGAGGAGAACCTCGGCGACGGCTTCGTCCGCCTCCGCGTCGCGGAGGCGGAGCGTCGCCAGGCCAAGCACGACATCCGCTGCATCGAGGACGTCGTCATAGAGCTCCTGCGAAACGCCCGCGATGCGGGCGCTCGCCATATCTACGTGGCGACCACGCGCGAGGGCACCCGCCGCTCGCTCGTCATGCTCGACGACGGCTCCGGCATCCCCGAGGACATGCAGTCGCGCGTCTTCGAGGCCCGCGTCACCTCCAAGCTCGAGAGCGTCCACATGGACCGCTGGGGCGTCCACGGCAGGGGCATGGCCCTCTACTCCGTGAGCGAGAACGCCGAGTCCGCGCGCGTGGTGTCCTCCGCGCCCGGCAAGGGCACGTCGATCCAGGTCGTCACGGACTCCTCGGCGCTGTCCGAGCGCGCTGACCAGTCCACGTGGCCCACCGTCGCGCGCGACGACGACGGCACGCAGTGCTGTGCCCGCGGCCCGCACAACATCGTGCGCACCTGCTGCGAGTTCGCCCTCGAGGAGCGCGGCACCTGCGAGGTCTACCTCGGCTCTCCCGCCGAGGTCGCCGCCACGGCCCGCGCCCGCACGCCGCTTTCGGTCGAGGGCTCCGACCTGCTCTTCCTCGACTCCCTCGCCGAGCTTCCCGTCCTCGAGCGCCTCCATGCCGCGGCAGACGCCTCCGAGCTCCTCGAGGTCGCCACCTCGCTGGGGCTCGACATGTCCGAGCGCACGGCGCACCGGATCGTCGCCGGCCAGGTCAAGCCCCTCAGGTCCGTCCTCGCCCGCCTCACGCACCAGGGCGACGACGCACCGCAGGCCCCGCACGACGTCGACCTCGCCCGCGACCGTCGCGGCCTGCGGCTCTCCAAGCCCGACATGGAGGAGTTCTCCCGGGTCATGGAGCGCGACTTCTCCGTCCTCGGCGACAGGTACTTCCTGCGCTTGGCCAAGGACCCCAAGGTGAGGGTCTCCGGCCGCAAGATCACCGTAACGTTCGACCTCGAGGAGGACGACTAGTCCGCCCGGGGCGCAACCCTCGAAACCACTGGAGGCTTTCCGTGGAGCACCCTCAGTCACTCGTAGGCAAGACCTACTGCGTCAAGACCTTCGGCTGCCAGATGAACCTGCACGACTCGGAGCGCGTCAGCGGCCTTCTCGACTCGTGCGGGTGCATCGGCGTCGCCGACCCCGACGACGCCGACATCGTCGTCTTCATGACCTGCTGCGTCCGCGAGAACGCCGACCAGAGGCTCTACGGCCAGGCCTCCGCCATGGTCTCCGCGCCCGCGTCGCCCTCCGGCCGCAGGGTCGTCGCCATCGGCGGCTGCGTGGCGCAGCGCGACGGCGAGGCCATCCGCGAGCACATTCCCTGCGCCGACGTCGTCTTCGGCACGAGCGCGCTCGCCAGCCTCCCGGGGCTTCTCGCCGACGCGTTCGCCGGCGACGGGCGCAGCGTCCAGGTCGACACGGTCGAGGAGGGCCGCCCCTTCTCGACGGAGCTCCCCAGCCACCGCGAGTCCGCGTTCCACGCCTGGGTGCCCATCATGACCGGATGCAACAACTTCTGCACCTACTGCATCGTTCCGCACGTGCGCGGCCGCGAGAGGAGCCGCACCCTCGAGAGCGTTGTGCGAGAGTGCCAGGCCCTCGTCGACGACGGCGTACGCGAGGTCACGCTGCTCGGCCAGAACGTCAACTCCTACGGCCGCAACATCTACGGGGAGCCGCGCTTCGCCCAGCTGCTGCGCGCCGTGGCCGAGACGGGCATCGAGCGCGTCCGCTTCACCTCCTCGAACCCCAAGGCCCTCCTCGACGAGACGATCGCCGCCATGGCCGAGCTGCCCTGCGTCATGCCGCACCTGCACCTCGCGGTCCAGAGCGGCTCGACCCGCGTCCTGCGCGCAATGAACCGCAGCTACACGCGCGAGGAGTACCTCGAGCTCGTCGGCCGCCTGCGCGCGGCCATCCCCGACATAGCGCTGTCCACCGACATCATCGTGGGCTTCCCCGGCGAGACCGAGGAGGACTTCGAGCAGACACTCTCGCTCGTCCGCGAGGCTGCCTTCTCGTCCGCCTACACCTTCATCTACTCGCCGCGCCCGGGCACCCCGGCCGCGAAGATGGTCGACGACACCCCGCACGAGGTCGTCCAGGAGCGCTTCGAACGCCTCGCCGGGCTCGTCGCCCAGCAGGCCCACGACGCCAACCAGCGCGACCTCGGCACCCTCGCCGGCGTCCTCGTCGAGGGCCCCTCGAAGCGCGACGCGAGCGTGATGGTCGGCCACAGCGAGAAGAACCAGACGGTCCACTTCCCGATTCCCGTGCACCACGACCCCGCCGACTACGTCGGTCGCATCTGCGACGTGCGCGTCCGGGAGGCCCGCACGTGGTACCTGCGCGGCGAGCTGGAGGGCGACCCGCGATGAGCGCGCGCGGCCCCGTCGTCGCCATCGTCGGGCCCACGGCGTCCGGCAAGAGCGGCATCGCCGACCTTCTCGCCGAGCGCCTGGGCACCAGCGTCGTGTCCGTCGACGCCATGCAGGTCTACCGGGGCATGGACGTCGGCACCGCCAAGACGCCCGTCTCCGAGCGCAGGGTGCCGCTGCTCATGGTCGACGTCGCGGACCCGCTCGAGAACTACTCGGTCCAGCGCTTCCAGGCCCAGGCGCGCCGCTGCGTCGACGGCCTGCTCGACGAGGGCAGGGTCCCCGTCCTGTGCGGGGGCACGGGCCTGTACCTCGATGCCGTCATCGACGAGATGGACTTCCCTTCCGGCAAGCTCGGCGACTCGCGTCGCGAGCGCTACGAGGCGATCGCGCGTGACGAGGGCCCCGGGACCCTGCACGCCCTTCTCGCCCGGCGCGACCCCGCGAGCGCGCAGATCGTCCACCCCAACAACGTCCGCCGCGTCGTGCGCGCCCTCGAGCTGCTCGACAGGGGAGTCTCGTACGCCGAGAAGCACGAGGGCCTCAGGGTGCGCGCCCCGCACTACGACTGCCAGCTGTGGGCGCTCACCATGGACCGCCAGCGCCTCTACCGCCGCATCGACGAGCGCGTCGACGCCATGGTGCGAGACGGGCTCGTCGACGAGGTGCGGGCCCTGCGCGAGGCGGGCCTCGACGGCAGCGTTACCGCCGGCCAGGCGATCGGCTACAAGGAGGTCTTCGACTACCTCGACGGCACCTGCTCCCTCGCGGAGGCGGTCGAGACGGTCAAGGCCCGCTCGCGCCGCTATGCCAAGCGGCAGCTCTCCTGGCTGCGCCGGGACGGCCGCGTGCGCTGGGTCGACCTCGACCAGGAGGACCCCATGGCCGTCGTCGAGAAGATCGCGGCGGGCCTCGCCGACGGGAGGGCCTAGGCCATGGGCCGCTTCGAGCTCCGGGACACCGCGCCCGTCGCCGAGCGCGCCATCCTCGTCGGCGTCGACCGTGGCAGGGGCGACTGGACGTGCGAGGACTCCATGGCAGAGCTCGAGCGCCTGGCCCAGACCGACGGCGCCGTCGTCGTGCACCGCATGCACCAGCGGCTCGACGCGCCGGTCCCCAAGACGTTCATCGGCTCCGGCAAGGTCCACGAGCTGTGTGACTGCGTCAGCCGCTTCGAGGCGGACGTCGTCATCTTCGACGACGAGCTCACGCCGTCGCAGCAGGCGAACCTCGAGCGCGCGGTGGGGGAGCCCACCAAGATCATCGACCGCACGGCGCTCATCCTCGACATCTTCGGCGTTCACGCGCGCACCCACGAGGGGCGCCTCCAGGTGCAGCTCGCCCAGCTGCAGTACCTGCTCCCGCGCCTGCGCGGCATGTGGAGCCACCTCGTCGGCGAGCAGACGAGGGGTGGCATCGGAAGCCGCTTCGGCCAGGGCGAGAGCCAGCTCGAGGTGGACCGCCGCATGGTCCGCAGCAGGATCTCGACCCTGCGCGGCGAGCTGAGGCGCCTCCAGGGCAGGCGCGACGTGCAGAGCAAGGCGCGCCTGGGATCGGGTGTCTTCCGCGTGGCGCTCGTCGGCTACACCAACGCCGGAAAGTCGTCGCTGCTCAACCGCCTGTGCGACGCCGACGTGTACGCGCGCGACGAGCTGTTCGCCACGCTCGACCCCACCACGCGGTCGCTGGCGCTGCCCGAGGGCCGCAAGGTGACCGTCACCGACACCGTCGGGTTCATCCAGAAGCTGCCCACGACGCTCGTCGAGTCCTTCAAGTCGACGCTCGCCGAGGCATGCTGCGCGGACCTGCTCCTGCTCGTCGTCGACGCGAGCGACCCCCACGAGAGACCGCAGCAGGACGCAGTCGTCTCGATCCTGCACGAGATCGGGGCCCAGGACGTCCCCCGGGTCGTGGTCTACAACAAGTGCGACCTGCTCTCGTCCGAGGACCGGGATGGCCTGGCCATGCTCGCGCCCGACGCCGAGCTCGTCTCCGCGATCGACGGAACCGGCATCGCGTCGCTGCTCTCGCGCATCGCACGGGAGGCCTCGAGGGGCGACATCGTCCTGAGCGCCCTGCTGCCGTATGCCGAGGGTGCGCTCATCCACCGCGTCCGGGAGTCCTCTCAGGTCATGAGCGAGAGGTACCAGGAGGACGGGCTGCTGCTCACCGCCAAGGTCGACGCGCGCCTCGCAAGGGCTCTGGAGCGCTACCGTCTGGGCTGACGGCCCCTCGCCAGATGAGATCTTGAAGTGCGGCCGTGCGTCAGACGGCCGCACGTCAGCCGAGAAGGGATGCCAGGACGCCGCTTGCCACGAGGGCCAGAGGCTGGTGCAGCAGGTAGATCGGCAGGGCGTGCCTGCCGGCCCAGTTGAGTGGTGCGATTTCCGCCTGCGCCTCGGCCTGCGAGAACCCGCCATGGTCGAGGCGGCCCCTCGCCCATGCGGCCCCGGCAAGGTACAGCAGGAGGTAGGGGAGAAGCGGATAGTAGTCCCCGCTTGCGAACGCCGGGCCCGGGAGCCCGATCCACGCGAGGCCCGGGAGGTCGTAGAGGGGCTGGGGAAGCCGCACGCTTGCGGGCCCCAGGCCCACGATTCCATCTGGGAAGCCGAGCAGCAGCACGAAGGCGACGCCGAGCGCGACGGCGGCAACGGGACCGCGCGGCCTGAGGCCGAGGCGGTCCATCGCCCACGTGACGAGAGTGCACGCCGCCATGCAGTAGACGATCCCGAAGGAGATGGGCACGTCGACGCGAGCGACGCTCGTGACGGCCCATATGAGCAGTGCGCAGCAGCCGTACTTGGCCGACCTGCGCAGGTTGTCCCGGGAGTGGGCGAACATGCAGCCGGCGACGAACACGAACGTCCAGCTTATGCTGCAGCGCCACACGTCCAGGAGCGGAGGAGCGAACCAGGGGAGCGCAACCCCCTCGATGAACCTGAGGTCGTAGCACAGGTGGAAGGCGACCATCGAGACGACGCTTGCGCCCCTCGCGAGGTCGTACGCCCCTATGCGGCCGCCGGCAGTCGCGCTCACGCGCTGGTCCCCGTCAGGCGATGGACCTGAGGAGCGCGGTCACCCTTCCGAGGATGATTGGGTCCTCGGCGTAGATGGGCTCCATCGCGTCGTTCTCCGGCTGGAGGCGGATGCGGCCGTCCTCGCGGTAGAACGTCTTCACCGTGGCCGAGTCGTCGATGAGCGCCACGACGATCTGCCCGTCGCACGCGTCGTGCTGCTCCCTGACCACGATGAGGTCGCCGTCGAGGATGCCCGCGTTGACCATGGACTCGCCGCGGACCTTGAGCACGAAAGAGTTGGCGTCGCCGACGATCGAGGCGGGGAGCGGAAGGGTCTCCTCGACGTTCTCGACCGCGAGGATCGGCTGTCCGGCCGCGACGCGTCCGACGAGCGGCAGCGAGGTCACCTCGCCGGTGACGCACTGCTGGCGGCCGTCCTCGGTGGGCTCGCCGGACACGACCTCGATCGCGCGGGGCTTCTTCGAGTCCCGCCTGATGAGCCCCTCATCCTCGAGGACCTTGAGGTGCATGTGGACCGTGCTGGGGGAGGCCAGACCGACTGCGGCGCCGATCTCGCGCACCGAGGGCGGGTAGCCGTGGTCCGCGGCGTACTCCTTGATGTACTCGTAGATCTGCACCTGGCGCTTGCCGAGCTTCTTGCGTGCCATCTTCCTCTCCCTTCGACGGCTCAAGGATAGCGCATGTTCGACCTCGGTGCAAACGCCTGTTCCCATATCGTTGACACGAACACAAGTACGTATATACTGGAACCCATGTTCGCACGGATTAGTGTCTTTGGCGGTTCGTATAACGGATGGCGATGAAACCGACGAAGGGGAACCAGATGAACGACATGCAGGTCAGGAGCTATCAGACCGACGGCAGCGCCGCCCTCGAGCCGGCTGATTCCCGCTATCTCTACTTCGTTCCCGCCGCGCAGGAGCCCGTCGCGGAGGTCCGGCCCGCCCGCAACGCGGCCAGGGAGCGTGCTGCGGCCTTCCGTCACGGCATGCTCGTCGTGGTGTCGTCGCTCCTCGTCGTCGCATGCGTCGCCGGCGCCCTTGCGACCGACCTCGCCGCCCGCCGCTCGTGCGTGGCGGCCATCGACTCCGCCGCCCGCCAGGAGGTCGTCGTGGAGGGCGGCGACACCGTCTGGGGCATCGCCGAGCGAAGCGCCGGCGAGAGGTACCCCGTCCAGCTCGTCGCCGACGCGATCGAGCGGGAGAACGGCCTGTCCGGTGCCTCCGTCGTCGCCGGACAGGTTCTCAGCGTGCCCGTTCTGGCCTGACCGCCGTATTCGGGGGCAGTTTCCTGGCTTTCCTGTGGTACCGTATTGAATATTAATGTCACGGGAGGTTTCATGCGCTGTCCGAGATGCGGTTGTGATGAGTCAAAGGTAGTCGACTCGCGTCCGTCCGAGAGCAACGACGCCATCCGGCGCCGACGCGAGTGCGTCCGCTGCGGCTTCCGCTTCACGACGTACGAGAGGTGCGAGGAGATGCCGCTCCTCGTGCGCAAGCGCGACGGCCACAAGGAGACCTTCGACAGGCAGAAGCTCATGAGGGGCCTCGTCACGGCGACCGTCAAGCGCGACGTGCCCGTCTCGAAGCTCTCCGACCTGATCGACGACATCGTCTCGTCGCTCAGGGATAGCGGCGTGCAGGAGATCTCCTCCGAGGACCTCGGGAGCATGGTGCTCAAGCGCCTCGTCTCCCTGGACAAGGTCGCCTACGTGCGGTTCGCCTCGGTCTACCGTGACTTCAAGGACGTCGAAGAGTTCAGCCAGGAACTTAGGAGCCTCAATGACTGACGACAACAGAATAGAGCTTCCCATCAAGAGGCTCGATCCCACCGTCGAGCTTCCCACCTATGCTTACGAGGGTGACGCGGGCCTCGACCTGCGCTCCAACGAGGACGTCGTCCTAGCTCCTCACGAGCGCAGGCTCATCGGCACCGGCCTCGCCATCGCGATCCCCGACGGCTACGCGGGCTTCGTCCAGCCCCGCAGCGGGCTCGCCCTCAAGCAGGGCCTCTCCATGGCCAACACTCCGGGCCTCGTCGACGCGCACTATCGCGGCGAGCTCAAGGTGTGCGCCGTCAACCTCGACGACGAGACGCCCATCTCCATCGAGCGCGGCGAGCGCATCGCCCAGCTCGTCATCCAGAAGGTCCCCGTCGTCTCCCTCATCGAGGTCGACCAGCTCGGCGAGACCGACCGTGGCCAGGGAGGCTTCGGCTCGACCGGCGTCAACTAGGTTCATTCGCCGCACGTCGGCGTTTGGCAAGTCACGTAGTGTACGTACCGCACGAGAAAGGTAAGCTCTCAATGGACAAATTCTTCAAGACGCAGGAGAGGGGCTCCAGCGTCGGTCGCGAGGTCCGCGCCGGCCTGACCACGTTCCTCGCGATGGCGTACATCATCGCAGTGAACCCCTCCATGCTCGCCGCCGCCGGCATTCCGCTGCCTGCAGCCGTCACCTCCACCTGCGTGGGCGCCGGCATCATGACCATCTGCATGGGCCTGTTCTCCAACCGCCCCCTGGCCTGCGCCTCCGGCATGGGCATCAACGCGATCTTCGCCTTCACCCTCGCGTCCGTCGCGGGCGGTGACTGGCACGCTGCCTCCGGCGTCATCTTCATCGAGGGCATCGCGATCTTGATCCTGGTCCTCTGCGGCCTGCGCGAGGCCGTCATGGACGCCATCCCGGTCTCCCTGCGCCATGCCATCTCCGTCGGCCTGGGCCTCTTCATCGCGATGATCGGCCTCAAGGACGGCGGCATCATCGTCGCCAACGACGCCACCATGGTGGCCTTCGGCGACATCGCCTCGCCGACCTTCATCGTCGGCCTCATCTCCATCGTCGCCACCCTGGTCTTCTACGCCCTCAACGTGCGCGGCGCCCTCCTGATCGGCATCCTCGTCGCCGTCCTGGCCGGCATCCCCCTCGGCGTCACCCAGCTCCCGACCGGCATCGTCTCCGGCCTCGACTTCTCCGCCTTCGGCGCTCCGTTCCTCGCAGACGAGCAGGGCGTCATGGGCATTGCCAAGGTCGTCACCAACCCGACGCTGCTCATCCTCGCGTTCTCCCTCATGATGTCCGACTTCTTCGACACCATGGGCACCGCGATGGCCGTCGCCAAGCAGGGCGACTTCCTGAACGAGGACGGCTCCGTCGAGGACATCAAGCCCATCCTCGTCGTCGACTCTGCCGCCGCTGCTGCCGGTGGCCTCATGGGCGCCTCCTCCATCACCACCTTCGTCGAGTCCGCGTCCGGCGCCGCCGATGGCGGCCGCACCGGCCTCACTTCCATCACCACGGGCGTCCTGTTCATCCTCGCAGCGTTCTTCTCGCCGCTGATCTCCGTCATCAGCTCCGCCGCCACCTGCGGCGCCCTGGTGCTCGTCGGCTTCCTCATGATGAGCGAGGTCGCCGAGATCGACTGGTCCGACCTGAGCGAGGGCTTCCCGGCGTTCATGATCGTCGCCGGCATCCCCATGACCTACTCGATCTCCAACGGCATTGGCTTCGGCTTCATCGCCTACGTTCTCGTTGCCGTCGTGACCGGCCAGGTCAAGAAGGTCAAGCCGCTCATGTGGGTCGCCGCGGCCGCCTTCCTCGTCTACTTCTTCATCGCCTAGCTTCGTCTTGGCGGGGCCCGGCCTCAGGCCGGGCCCTTTTTTCACGTTATCCGAAACTGAAAGGGGGCTGACCGATGTCCACCTCCGATCGCGAGGTCATCGGCGTAGACGACCGCGTCTCCGTCGGCCGCGCCATCCCGCTGGGAATCCAGCACATGATGAGCATGTTCGGCTCGACCGTGCTCGTGCCCGTCCTGACCGGGCTCGACCCCAACGTCGCCATCATGTGCTCCGGCATCGGCACGATCTGCTACCTGCTCGTCACCCGCAACAAGATCCCCAGCTACCTCGGCAGCTCGTTTGCGTTCATCAGCCCGATCCTGGCCATCGGAGCCACGCAGGGGCTC
>CALCDK010000172.1 GCA_937900605.1 uncultured Olsenella sp. | reverse complement strand
CCGTCCGCCACCGCGGCGGCCACCGGCCCGCGGCGCGCCTCGCTCCCGTCCGCCCCGTCCGTGCCCGCGGCCCGCACGTCACCGTGGGCGCACGCCTCGGCTGGCAGCCGCCACAGGCCCAGCCACGCCAGCGCCGCCGCGACGCCGAACGCCACGAACGCGGCGCGCCAGCCCACGAGGTCGCACAGGACGCCGCCGAGCCCGGCGGAGAGCCCCTGGCCCGCGAACGTGATGCCCATGAGCAGGCCCACCGCGCCCGCGCGCGTCCCCGCGTCGGTCACCTGCCCGACGACCGCCTGCGAGACGGAGATGATTCCCGCCGCAAAGCAGCCGGTCACCAGCCGCCCGGCCACGAGCGTCGCGAGGTCCGGTGCCACTGCGCACGCCACGGTGCTCGCTGCGAGGCCCGCGACGATGACGCGTAGCAGCCTGACGCGCCCCACCGAGTCGCCGACGGCCCCGCACACGGGCTGGAGCAGGCCGTACGGCATGAGGTAGGCGGTGAGGACCACGGCCGCGACGGAAGGCAGCACGCCCAGGGCCTGCGCGATCGCGGGCAGCGCAGGCGAGACGAACCAGTTGTCGGCGGCCGAGACGAGGCCGCAGAAGCCGAGCGTCGCGACCACGCGGCGCTGCATGGGGGAGAGCTGCATGTGATGGTTCCCGTCGGTCAGGTTTGCGTTGCCCTCCGCGCACCGGCGTCGCAGCGCGACTCGCGACCCCGCCCCGCCGCGCAGCCGTCGCGCCGCGCGCAGCTGCGTCCGGTCGCGCTCCTCGCCGTCGCGCTACGTGCGCAGCAGGGCGTCGACGAGCGCGTTGTCCTCCGGGTCGGGCGACCCCAGCGGCAGGCCGCACGCCTCGAAGAAGTGGCTGCCGGCAAACTGCCGCACGCGGAAGTTGTCGTGCGCGCCGTCGTCCAGGTAGCGCACGCGCGACAGGCAGTCGGTCGTCGCGCAGTACAGCGCCCCGTGGCTGCCCGCGTACGAGAGGTACGTCTCGTCGTCGGACCACAGCGTCACGCCGGCCATGTCCTCGAGCTCGTAGGCGACGGCGTACGACTGCCACTCGAGCCCGCGCAGCCGCGCGTAGTCGTCGAGCACCGCGGCCATCCTCGACACGCGCCGCATGGTGGCCGAGGCGTCGATGAGCCTCGCGTCGATCCCCGGCGAGAAGAGCGAGCGGCGCGCCAGCTCGACGATCGCGCGCTCGCGCTCGGAGCCCTCGAGCAGCACGCCCGGCACGCTCAGCTTCATCGACTCGTCCGGGAACAGCTCCACGGCTGAGTGGGGGACCGTCGCCTCGTCGCGCGTGCGGGCGCGGAACACCAGGCTGTCGTGCGCGTGCTGCACGCGGCAGTCGATCCCGCGCTGCGAGAACGCGTCGCGCATGGTCTGCGCGGCCTCGTTGACCACGCGGCGCGAGGGGGTGTCGTCGCGGTGGCCCATGCGCATGAGGTAGAGGTCGAACATCGGCACGCCGGGGCCGTCGTCGGCGTCGGTGGCGGGGTAGTAGACCGTCCGCTTGGAGAAGAGCCGCACGTCCAGGCGACGGTGCGTGGCCTTGTCGTAGAGGTCGACGAGGGCGGTGCCGCTGGCCGGTCCGGAGGTCGAGCCCTCGCGGATCTCCACGACGCCGTCGGCCACGTACGGCGGGAAGTCGCCCTCGAACACCTGGACCACGACGACGCCGCGTGACGGGTCGGACGGGTCCGCGACGAAGCGCGCGTCGAAGCGCGGGGCGGGGCTCACGTGCCGGCGGCACAGCTCGCCGATGACCTGGCTCGCGTCGGCGGTGCCCCTCGGCACGGGGCAGACGCGGCGGTCGGCGTCGGAGATGCCGATGACCAGCCAGCCCCCGCGCGAGTTGGCGAACGACGCGACGATCTTGGGGATCTTGCGGCGCACGCTCTCGCCGAAGGCCTGCTTGAACTCGAGCGCGAAGCCCTCCTCGTAGTCGCGCAGCTGGGCGAGGTCGGCAAAGGTCACGTCCGCGAGCTCCTTGGGCGTGCCGGAATCGTCTCGAAACGGGCTGAACATGCGTCCTCCCTCTCACGAAGCACGGCTTGCACCAGTCTATCCCCGCCACGTCCCGCCGAGAAGCGCCGCCCGCCGAGAAGCGCCGCGCCCCGGCAGGTGGTCTCCCGCCGGGGCGCGCGTCTGGTCTCCTGTCGTGGCGCGCGCCTCTCGCCGGCGAGCGCCGACGAGAGGCGCGGTCGCGCTACCTGCCCTGGAGCATGGGCGTGAGCGGGCCCTGGGCCAGGATGGTGACCCGGTGCATGGCGCGAGAGATCGCGGTGTAGAGGCGCCTGCGGGCCAGGGGCTCGTCCGGGTAGACCTCCGCCTGGGCGTCCGGGATGATGACGTGGTCGAACTCGAGGCCCTTCGCCACGCGCAGCGGCAGCAGGACGCGGCCGGTGGCGGGCAGGTCGGAGTCCTTGCCGAGCACGGTCACGGCGTCGCCGAGCTGCTTGGCGAGCCAGCCCACGCGGGCGTCTGACTCGGCCACGACGGCGGTGAGGCCCTCGTCGGAGGCGTCGAGCGCCTCCCTGAGCGCGTCGAGGTACTCCTGCGTGTCGTCGAAGGAGCGGATGTCGGGCTCGATGCCGGCGCGCTGGACGGACGTGAGCTTGCGCTGCTCGTCCGGGTCGAGCAGGCTGCAGAACAGCGAGGTGATCTCGGGGGAGGAGCGGTAGCTCGTGAGCAGGCGGCACTCGTCGACGCTGTCGTGGCTGCTGCGGAAGACGTCGGCCACCTGCTCGAACGTGGCGGTGCCCTCCGAGATGGCCTGGTGCTCGTCGCCCAGCAGCAGGAAGTGCGCGCGGCCGAAGAAGTGCGACAGGACCATGAGCTGGGCCTGCGTGTAGTCCTGGACCTCGTCGACCATCACGAAGCGCGCGGTGGGCTCGCCGATGCCCGTGAACAGCAGGCGCAGCCACAGCCACTCGGTGGCCGAGACGGCCTTGGTGTCCAGCAGCCTCATCGCCAGGCGATCGAGGCGCAGCCAGGACAGCGACTCCACCTGGTCGTGCGCGCCCTTGTAGCGCTCGGCCAGCATCTGGCGCGCGTAGCGGGCGGCCTCGTCGTCGTCCTCGGGCGAGATCGTCTCGCCGAAGAGCTCGACCTGGTCCTCGACGTCCATGCCGAGGAGCTCCTCGATGGCCTCCTCGCCCTTGGACAGGGCCGAGATGCGCCGGTCGATGCGGTCGTGCAGCTCGTCCTTGACCAGGGCCGTGAAGCGGGAGCCCACGCCGAAGTGCATGAACTTGGCCACGGCGCCGGCGACCGAGCCCGCCTTGAGCAGCACGGTGCCCTCGCAGCGGACCTCGCGCAGGTCGGCCTCCTCGATCACGAGGTCCTCCACCGCGTCCTCGAGCGCGCGCAGCGTCTCGGGGGTGGTGGACAGGCCCAGGTCCCTCTGGCCCGCGCCCTGCTCCTCGACGAAGTCGCGCCAGGTGAAGATGCGCGGGTTGGACTCGCCCATGGACGGCAGGACCGTGTCGATGTAGTGCTCGAAGACCGAGTTGGGCGTGAACAGCCACACCTGGTCGGCGCTCAGCGTCTTGCGCTCGCGGTAGAGCAGGTAGGCGATGCGCTGCAGGAGCACGGACGTCTTGCCGGACCCGGCGATGCCGTTGACGAGGAGCACGGGCACGTCCTCGTGGCGCACGATGAGGTTCTGCTCGCGCTGGATGGTGGCGGTGATGGCCTGGAGCTTCTCGCTGTGGTTGCGCTTGAGGGCGCCCAGCAGCAGCGAGTCCTCGATGGCGACGGAGGTGTCGAACCACATGTTGATGTGGTCACGCACCACGTCGAACTGGCGGCGCAGCAGCAGGTTGACCGTGCGGACGCGGCCGTCGACGGAGTAGGACGTCCGGCCCATCTCCTGGTTGTAGTAGGTCTCGGCGACGGGGGAGCGCCAGTCGACCACGAGCGGGCGGCTGCGCTCGTCGGTGATGCCGACGTTGCCGATGTAGACGTCGCGAGGTGGCCGGCCGGGGCGCATCTCCAGCGTGACCTTGGCAAAGAACGGCTGGAGCAGCAGCATGGTGACGCGGCGCAGCTTCTCCACGTTGGAGTCGTGGTAGAGGTTGTATGTGTCGATGATGCCGTTGAGCGTCTCGATGGCCGCGGCGGCCTCGGCGATGTCGTCGTAGTTCTGCTCGTCCGCGTCGAAGGCGTCGACGTGGACCTCCTCGCTCATGCGCAGCAGGTCGCGGACGGACTCCGCGTGGTTCTCGCCGAGCTCCTTGGTGATGTGGTCCCGGATGCGGACGAGCTCGGCGTAGAGCTCGTCGAGGTGGGCCTGCTCGGCCTCGAGGACGGGGTCGTCGGTCTGCTCGGTGATGTCGGTGTCGGCCATGCTGCCTCCCTGCGCGTGGCGAGAATCTGGGACACCCAATGCTACGACAAAGGCCAGACGCGTTGTCTTCCAGTTGTCTTGCGCACGGGTGCCGAGAGGTGCGCGCACGTGTTGTCATCTGCGCCCGATTAGTCGAAGTGGCGGCGCATCGATTGAAAGCGTTTATGCTGGCTGCCAAAGAAAAATACACATATGGTGAGAGTTCAGTTGGTATGCCCTGGTTGAGTCCACCGGGGCAGGGGCGCGCCGCCCCTGCGTACAGGGAGGTGTCATGAACGAGCGTACCGTGCGCATCGTCCAGGAGCTCTCGCACTCGGCAGGCCCCTGCCACCTGCACGACCTCGCCACCAAGTTCGGCGTGTCCGACAGGACCATCCGCAACGACATCAAGGCCCTCAACGAGTTCATGGCCAAGAAGTCGCTGGAGCCGGTGTGCTTCGGCGCGCGCGGCCTCGTGGTGCTCCCCGCGGGCTTCTCGTCGGTCGAGCGGCTGCTTCCCGTCGTCGACACCTTCGCGTACAAGATGTCGATCGAGGAGCGCAAGGAGCTCGGCGCCGCCATCCTGATCGGTGCCACGGACTACGTCACCCTGGGCGAGATCGCCGAGCTCTTCTCGGTGAGCCGCGCCACCATCCTCAACGACCTCGATGGCATCAAGGCGCTGGTCGCCTCCGCCGGCCTCGAGGTCGAGTCCAAGCCCAGCCACGGCATCCGCGTGCTGGGCTCCGAGCGCGCGCGTCGAACGTTCCTCGTCGAGTTCCTGGGCAGGGGCGACGCGCCGATCGTCGACCAGTGGCTGTCGCAGCCGGCCAACGCGCAGCTGCGCTCCATCGCCATCACGGTGCGCAAGATTCTCAACGAGCGCTGCCACGCAAGTGGCATCTACATGCCCGATGGGCCCTTCCAGCGCGCCGTTGACCACCTGTGCGTGTGCGTCCTGCGCAACCGCCAGGGCTGTCACCTCGATCAGGAGGAGGACGTCGAGACGGAGTTCCCCTGCGAGCCCAGCGAGTTCGAGCGGACCGTCGTGGACCTCGTGGGTCAGTACTGCTCCGTGCGCATGGGCCCCGACGAGGAGGAGTTCTTCGCCCAGACGGCCCAGCCGATGCGGCTGAGCGGCGCCGGGCAGTTCGACCCCGACGACCTCCAGGTCAAGAAGCTCACGCGAGTCTTCATCCGCAGCGTGTCGCAGCAGTACGGCGTGGACCTCAACGACGACTACGACCTGTTCGAGTACCTCTCGAACCACCTCGAGTCCATGTTCACCACGGAGCCCTCCCACTTCCCGGAGAACCCAGCCCTGGACGAGGTCATCAACGATCAGCCCGCCGCCTTCGAGGCGGTGCAGGACAACCTGGAACCGCTCGAGGAGTACGCCGGGCGCGACATCACGCCGGTCGAGACCAAGTACATCGCGCTGCACGTCTGTGCCGCGCTCGAGCGCCGCAAGAACCGTGGCGTGTGCCCGCGCGTCGTGGTGGTCTGCGACGGCGGCGTGGGCACCTCCCAGCTGCTCGCAGAGGAGCTGCGCGGCCACTTCGACATCAAGATCGTGAGCGTCATGCCGGCCCACGACGTGCCCTACATCGAGGTCCACAACGCCGACCTGGTCATCTCCACGGTGCCGCTGGACAACTGCCCGGTCGAGTCGATCGTCATTCACCTGCCGCTGCGCGACCGCGAGTACGCCCTCATCCACAAGAAGCTCGACGCCATCGGCCCCGTCCCCAGCGCTGCCGGCTGCGAGGTCGACGAGATGAACGCCAAGGGCCTGCTCTCCCGCCTGGAGCCGCTCATCGTGGCGAGCTGCGGAGAGGGGAGCCCGCTGCTGGGCGAGGTGCGCGCCGAGGTCCGCCGCTACTTCCACGAGGCCCAGCACCTCGAGGGGCAGATCCTCTCGCCGTATCTGCACCAGCTGCTCACGCCGTCGCACATCCGCCTCGACGTCGAGTGCGACGACTGGCGCGAGGCAGTGGCCAAGTCCGCCGCCCCGCTGCTCGAGATGGGCTACATCGAGGAGCGCTACGTGGACGCCATGGTCGCCGGCATCGAGCGCTACGGCGCCTACGACGTCCTTGCGCCGGGCTTCGCCGTGCCACATGCCTCGCCCGAGGAGGGGACGGTGAAGATGGGTATGAGCCTCATCCGCCTGGCCCATCCGGTGCCCTTCGGCGACGAGGACCGCAAGTCGGTCGAGTTCGTCTGCACGCTCTCGGCCGTCGACCGCAAGCTGCACCTCAAGGCCTTCGCCAACCTGCTCGACATCATCAACATGCCGGGTAACGCCTTCCTGTGCGCCCTGCGCGAGGCGAGGACCGAGTGCGAGGCCGCGGCCCTCGTCGAGAAGTACGAGTACCAGCTCCTGCGGTAGGGGATCCCCCGCGTTTCTCGGCACATGGGGTACGCAGCCCGTTGCCGGGCGTGGGCCTGTCCACGTCCGACATTGGTCGATTCTGCTTCACGAGCGATGAATCCCCTGCTACCAAGGCAGTTTTCTTTCCCAGCTGTGAAAGTACTTCCTCTAGTGTGAAGGTTCTGTGGGCACTAATCTGAAAATGTGCTTGGACCTGCGGAAAAGGTCTGGCACGGAGGTAACCCACACGAGGAGGTATCCATGGCGTCTCAGGATGCTCAGCTGTTCAGCCCCGATCTGGTCTTCTTCGACTTCGAGGCCGCAGACCGTCACGAGTTCTTCAAGGAGCTCGGTGCCAAGCTCGAGGCCAAGGGTCTCATCAAGCCCTCTTGGTACGAGGCCATCGAGGAGCGCGAGACCAACTATGCCACCGGCCTCCACTTCGACAGCATCGACGTCGCCATCCCGCACGTCGACCCCTCGCACCTCAACAAGCCCTACATTGCCGTCGTGAAGCCCTCCAGCCCCATCGTGTTCGAGCACATGGCCGGCGCGGGCCCCGACGTCAACGCCCAGCTCATCGTCAACCTCGGCGTCGAGCGCGACGGCGGCCAGGTCGCCGTCCTGCAGACGCTCATGAACATCTTCATGGACGACGAGAAGTCCAAGCGCGTCCTCGCGCAGGACACCGAGCAGGGCATGGTCGACACCCTGAGCGCCCTGTTCCAGGAGTAGCTCGACTGTCCCGTCCCGCGGGACGCTTTCGCAATCAGCGCCGTGCCCACAGGGGGCACGGCAGGATAAGGAGGATCTGATATGGCAAGGGTCATCTGCGCGTGTGGTTCCGGCGTCGCTACTTCTCAGCTCGTGGCCTCCAAGGTCAAGCGCATGCTCACCGAGCGCGGCGTCCAGGCAGACGTCGAGGCAGTCGACATCAAGTCCCTCAAGCACTACCTGGCCGACGCCGACGCCTACGTCTCCATCGTCAAGGGCGAGGACTACGACATCGCCACGTTCAACGGCATCGCCTTCCTGACCGGCGCTGGTGCCGACGCCGAGGCCGACAAGCTTGCCGACTACCTCAAGAGCCTCTAGGCATGTCTCGTCACAAGCGCAAGCAGCAGCGGGCCAAGGCCGAGGCCGTCGCGAAGGAGCTCCAGGCAACCGACTCCTTCCAGGCCCGCACGCAGTTCCCCCGGTGGCTCTGGGGGTCCCTGCTGATCGTGGCACTTCTCGTCTTCCTGCTCGGCTTCTTCACTGGCCAGATCTCCTTGGCGATCATGGCCTTCCTGCTCACGGGCCTCGTCGAGGTCATGGGCCGCAAGGGGATGCTCAGGGGGTTCGCGGACAGCCCGCTCAAGAAGAACGCGGGACCGCAGATCACCCAGGAGCAGCGCCTGGAGATCGTCGAGGAGCTTCGCGCCCAGCGCAAGGAGAAGAAGGACCAGAAGCGCGCTGCTCGCGCTCAGAACCACTAGAGAACCGAATCCATAGCTTCATGACCGAGGGGGAGTCATCCCCCTCGGAACCATGAGTCGTGTCCAGACTTCATATGAAGGGAGCACACATGAAGGGCGATTGGAAGACCCTCGGAGCCGTCCAGGAGGTCGCCGACCTCACCTACAAGATGTGGGAGCGCGGCTGGGACGAGGCTAACGGCGGTAACGTCAGCTACATCCTGACCGACGAGGAGGCCGCCAACCTCGAGTACGTCCCCGGCACCGGCCGCTCTGCCGCGCTGATGGGCAACGTCCCCGATTCCATGCGTGGTCGCTACGTCCTGGTCACTGCCACCGGCTCTTACTTCCGCGAGATCAAGGACAACATCGACGAGCTCCTCGGCATCATCTACCTGCCCGCCGAGGGCGACGACTACGAGATCGTCTGCGGCCTCGAGAACAACCGCCCGACCTCCGAGCTGGCCGCTCACATCCAGACCCACGCGGTCCGTCTGTCGGTCGACCCCGAGCAGCGCGTCGTGATGCACAACCACGCCACGCACATCCTGGCCATGACCCACTGCGGCCCCACCGATGAGCGCGAGTTCACCCTCGCCCTCTGGCGCATCATCACCGAGGGCGTCGTCGTCTTCCCGGATGGCGTCGGCCTGGTGCCCTGGTGCGTCTGCGGCACCCCGGAGATCGCCGAGCAGACCAACGAGAAGATGAAGACCCGTCGCTGCGTCGTTTGGCAGTACCACGGCGTCTTCACCACGGGCAAGAGCATGCACGATGCCTTCGGCCTGCTCGAGACCGTCGAGAAGTGCGCTGAGGCATGGCTCCTCGCGGAGGCCTGCGGCCACCGCAACCCCGGCATCGACGACCAGGGCCTCAAGGACGCCGCCGCGTACTTCGGCAACACGCTTCGCGAGGGCTACGTCGACTAGTCCCGATTCCGCCTGTAGCTTCGTGGGACCTCACCGGACGAGCGGGTCCCATGTGATTTGAGGAGAAAGGAAAGGTATGGACATCCTCAACAACATTGTCCAGTACATCCTGGGCTTTGGTGCGGCCGTCTTCGTGCCGCTGATCATGCTGATCGTTGGCCTCATCTGCAAGATGAAGTTCAGCGATGCGTTCGTCGCCGCCCTGACCCTGGGCATCGGCTTCACCGGCATGAGCGTCCTGATCAACTTCATGACCGGCGCCATCACCCCGGCCGCCCAGGGCCTTGCCGCCACCACCGGCATCAGCCTGCCCGTCACCGACGTGGGCTGGCCCGCCCTGTCCGCCATCGCGTGGGCCTGGCCGCTCGGCATCCTGTGCTTCCCGCTGCTCATCGTCATCAACCTGGTGATGCTCGCGTTCAAGTGGACCAATGTCCTGAACGTCGACCTGTGGAACGCCTGGACCAAGCTGTGCACCTGCGTCATCACGTACTTCCTGTGCATCTCCGCCGGCATGTCCGAGCCGGTCGCCGTCGCCCTCGGCTTCCTGGCCGCCGCCATCCAGATCGTGCTCGAGCTCAAGATCGGCGACGCCATCCAGCCGACCATCGAGAAGATCACCGGCATCCCCGGCGTCACCGTTCCGCACGCCCTGATGCTCACTTGCGCCGTCGTCCTCCCCTTCGACAAGATCCTGTCCAAGGTTCCGGCCATCCAGAACAACAGCCTGGACGCCAAGTGGCTCCGCGACAAGATCGGCATCTTCGGCGAGAACTCCGTCATGGGCTTCATCATCGGCTGCCTGCTCGGCGCCGTCGCCTACCGTGACCTCCAGCAGGCCCTGACCCTGGGCATCCAGGCCGGCACCGCCATGATGCTGTTCCCGATGGTCTCCAAGCTGTTCATGCAGGCCCTCTCCCCGATCTCCGAGGCCGTGGGCAACTTCATGCGCAGCCGCTTCGAGGGCCGCGAGCTCATCGTCGGCCTTGACTGGCCGATCGTCGCCGGCTCCAACGAGATGTGGGTCACGATGATCCTCCTCATCCCGTTCGAGCTCATCCTCGCCTTCGTCCTGGCTCCCTGCGGCAACCTGGTTCTCCCGTTCGCCGGCATCGTCAACATCTGCCTGGGCCCGGTGCTCCTCATCATGACCGGCGGCAACCTGATCAAGATGCTCATCGAGGGCATCCTCATCACCCCGATCTACCTGCTGGCTTCCTCGAGCTTCGCTCCGTTCCTGACCAAGCTCGCCCAGATGTTCTCCCCCGAGTCCCTCGCGGGCGTGGGCAACGCCATGGTCACCTGGTCCACCCTCGAGACCCCGGACTTCCGTTGGGCCATCGCCAACGCGTTCTCCGGCAACATCGCTGGCATCATCGCCCTGGTCATCTGGATTGCGCTGTTCGTCTGGCTCATGTTCGAGTTCAAGAAGCGCAACGCCAAGATTGCCGAGGAGAAGGCCAACTAGCGGTCCCTTCTCGTCAGCTCGTCCAAGCGCCGTCCCGCTCTGCGGGGCGGCGCTCTTCGTGCCGCTGGCATCAAGTGCTAGCGTCCTGCCTGCACTCCGCACATCGCACACCGCAAAAGGGGCGCCGCCTCGCATCGAAGCGAGGCGGCGCCCCCTCTCGTAGAGCTCGCGATGTCGACGCGCTTCCGGCCCCCGGCCCGCGCCCGCGGCCCCGCGCTAGTCGTCCACGAAGCCGGCGCGGTACGACCTGAACACCACGGCGCCCTCCTCCTGGGTCGCGTCGAGGTCCACGTCGCCCCAGATGCCGAAGTCTCGGTCGTCGTCGCAGTCGCGTACCACCTGGTGCACGTGCCAGACGTGCGTGCCCCTCTCGTCCGAGTCGTCGATGTCCAGGTAGTCCCACGAGCGCGCGTCGGCGTCGAGAAGGACCTCCTCGTGCTCGTCCCACAGCGCGTCCAGGGCGTGGCGCCAGGCCGGCATGCGCCAGCCCCAGTCGGCGTCCAGGCGGCCCAGCGCGTCGGCGTCGTCGTGCGCGACGAGCCTCACGCGCGCGAACAGCGCGTTTCTCACCAGCAGCGTCAGCGCGCGGCGGTCGTGGACCACCTCGTCGGCGGCCTGCGGCGGGGCGACCTGCGCGCCGCCGTCCGACGCGCCCGCGGCACTCCACTCGTCCACGAGCGAGGAGTCGACGGTGCGCACCACCAGGCCCAGCCACGAGATGATGTCCTGCAGGCGCTCGTCGCGCTTGTCGAGCGGCACGGTGCGGTCCAGCGCGCGGTACGCCTCCGAGAGGTAGCGCAGCAGCAGGCCCTCGGAGCGGGCGATGTTGTAGCGGCCCACGTACTCCTTGAAGTCCGAGGCCGTCTCGACCATGTCGCGCAGGATCGACTTGGGCGACAGCGCGAAGTCGCGCGCCCAGGGGACCTTCTCGCAGTACTGCTCGTACGCGGTGTCGAGGAGCTCCTCGAGCGGCTTGGGCCAGGTGACCTCCTGCAGCCGCTCCATGCGCTCCTCGTACTCCACGCCGTCGGCCTTCATCTGCGCCATGGCGCGGTCGCGCTCGGCGCGCTGCTGGGCGCGCAGGATCTGGAACGGGTCCTCCAGCGTGGCCTCGGCCATCGAGATGACGTCGAGCGCGTACGTCTCGGACTCGGGGTCCAGCAGCTCCAGCGCGGCGAGCAGGAAGGGCGAGAGGGGCTGGTCGAGCGCGAAGTCGTCCGGGAGGTCGACGGTGGTGTGGTACTCCGCGCCGTCGGGGCCCTCCTCGCGCGTGACGACGCCGGCGTCCATGAGGGTGGCGAAGATCTCGTCGGCTCGCTGCCACAGCGCGGCCTTCTCGTCGTCGGGCTGCGCGGAGCGGCCCACCAGGTCGTGGACGCGCTGCCAGGCGTCGCCGCCCTGCTCGACCTCGGCCAGGACCATGGAGTGCGTGACCTTCATGCGCGGGCGCAGCGGCTCGGGCACGGCGGCCTCGAGGCGCTCGAACGTCTGCCTGTTCCAGCCCACGTAGCCCTCGGGCGGCTTCTTGGTCTTGATCTTGCGGGCCTTCTTGGGGTCGCCGCCGGCCTTGCGCAGCGCGCGGGCGGCCTCGATGTCGTACTCGGTGGCCTCGGCCAGGACGCGCCCCTCGGTGTCGAAGCCCGAGCGGCCGGCGCGGCCCACGATCTGGTGGAACTCGCGAGCGTTGAGGTGGCGCATGCGGCGGCCGTCGAACTTGCTGAGCGCGGTGAGCACCACGGTGTGGATGGGCACGTTGATGCCCACGCCCAGGGTGTCGGTGCCGCAGATGACGGGCAGCAGCCCGCGCTGGGCGAGCTTCTCGACGAGCAGGCGGTAGCGCGGGAGCATGCCCGCGTGGTGCACGCCCACGCCGCAGCCCAGCAGGCGCTGGAGGGTCTTGCCGAAGGTGGTGGTGAAGCGCGTGCCCTTGATGGCCTCCTTGACCGCGTCGCGCTGCTCCTTGGTCGAGACGCCGTAGCTGGCCAGGGACTGCGCGCTCTTGAGGGCCGCGTCCTGAGAGAAGTGCACGATGTAGAGCGGGGCGTCGCCGTCGCGCAGGGCGAGCTCGACGGTGCCCTCCAGGGCGGTGTCGACGAACTCGTAGGAGAGGGGCACGGGGCGCGGGGCGTCGGCGATGGTGTCGACGGTGCGGCCGGTGTGCTCCTCGAGCGCGGCCGAGATCGCGGTGGTGTCGCCGAGCGTGGCGCTCATGAGCAGGAACTGCGTGTTGGGCAGCGTGAGCAGGGGGACCTGCCAGGCCCAGCCGCGGTCGGGGTCGGCGTAGAAGTGGAACTCGTCCATGGCCACGCAGCCCACGTCGCAGGCGTCGCCCTCGCGCAGGGCCTGGTTGGCCAGGATCTCGGCGGTGCAGCAGATGATCGGCGCGTCGGGGTTGATCGAGGCGTCGCCGGTGATCATGCCCACGTTCTCGCGGCCGAAGAGCTCGACGAAGTCGAAGAACTTCTCGCTGACCAGGGCCTTGATCGGGGCGGTGTAGTAGGCGCGGCGGTCGGTGCAGACGCTCATGAAGCACAGGCCCAGGGCGACCATGGACTTGCCTGAGCCGGTGGGGGTGCCCAGGATGAGGTGGTCGCCGGCCGCGATGGAGAGCAGGGCCTCCTCCTGGTGGGGCCACAGCGTCATGCCGCGGTCGTCGACCCAGCCCAGGAAGATGTCGAGCGCCTCCTCGGCGGGGATGTCGGGGTAGGTGCTCTCGTCGGGCCAGGGGATGAGGCGGCCGAGCGAGCCGGGGCCGTTGGGTCCCTCGTCGACGGCGGGGGCGGCGGCGCGGGTGGCGTCGTCCGCGTCCTGGGGGCGCGGACGGGCTGCGAGGTCTTCGGTCATGGGGTCCTTTCGGTTGGATGGCTCGATTCTACCGCGTGGACCTGCGTCTTAATGCGGCCTTCATGGGAGGCGCCGCCATGCTCATCGTCCGCTAACGCGTCGTGCCGTTTACTGGTAGGCGTAGGGACGTCGACCACAGGGAGCGTGGGAGCATGGAGAGGAACGAGCACGTCGTGGAGTCTGCTGCCGAGGACGAGTTCTACTGCGCCCCGGGCCTGGTGGGGGAGGAGACCGCCATGGACGACTTCTTCCTGGGCAAGGGGATGCTGGCCGGCGTGGTCATCGCCGTCTGCGCGATCGTCGCGCTGGTGGCGCTGTGCGCCTCGGAGGGCATGCTCGCGTAGCTGCCCGGACGTTCGCCCGACACGGCACGAGGAGGGGCCCGCCGCAGCTGTGCGACGGGCCCCTCTCGTCGTTCCCCTCGCCGGGGGCTACCTCACGCCGTACTCGGCGTAGTACTCGTCGATGGCGGCCCTGAGCTCCGGGGTGATCACGGTGCCGTCGAGGGCCTCGACGACCTCGGACATGCTGACGATGCTCGCGACCGGGAAGCCGTAGCGCTCCTGGACCTCCTGCTGGGCGGTCACCTTGCCGCCCTTGCCGACCTCCATGCGGTTGAGGCTCACGATCAGGCCCTTGACCTC
>CALCDK010000171.1 GCA_937900605.1 uncultured Olsenella sp. | reverse complement strand
GAGCCTCTCGGCGCTGTTCGCGCGGCTCCTCGGGCCCCAGGCGGCGATGCTGCCCAACCTCGTGGCGCTTCTCGCCATCGTGGGCACCGGCAACGGCCTGGTGCTGGCCCTCATGCGCATGCCGCAGGCCGTGGCGATGCGCGGCGACATGCCCGGCGCGGCATGGCTCGCCGAGGAGGGCGACGGCCACGCGGTCCCGCCGCACAGCGCGCTCGTGGCGATGGCGACCATCCTGTGCTGGATGGGCGTCCACGCCGCGGTGCAGACCCTGGGGCTCATCCCCAACGGCGACGTCTCCGAGGTGAGCGTCTCGCTGAGCATGCTCGTGATGGTGCCGCTGTTCGCCGCCGCGCTGCGCATGTGGCGACGCGGCGAGGCGGGCGTGGTGCGCGGCCTGGTCGCCCCGGTGCTCGCCACGCTGGGCTGCGTCTTCGTGGGCGTCTCGGGCGTCGCGTCGGCCGAGCGCCTGCCGTTCGTCCTGGGCGAGCTCGCGCTCGTCGCGCTCCTGTGGCTGCTGTGGCACTTCGAGTGCCGCGACGCGGCGACGGCGGCCGACGGGGGGAGCAGGCGATGACGCTGTTCGTCGACGCCGACGCGTGCCCGGTCACGTCCGACGCGCTCGCAGTCGCGAGGCGCGCCGGGGTGCCCGTGGTGGTCGCCGGGAACACGACGCAGAACCTCGAGCGCCACGTGCGGGCGTGCGACCCGCGCTCGCGCGAGGAGGCCCGCGGGGGCTTCTGGGTCGAGACGCTGGCCGTGAGCTGCGGCGCGAACTCCGCAGACTTCGCGATCGTCGAGCGGCTCCAGCCCGGCGACGTCGTGGTGACGCAGGACATCGGCCTGGCCGGAATGGCCCTGGGCCGCGGGGCGCGCGCCATCGGCGTGCGAGGGCGCGTCTACTCCCAGGCGACGATCGACATGGACCTCCTCATCCGCCACGAGGAGCGCAAGGTGAGGCGGGCCGGCGGCCGCACCAGGGGCCCGGCCCCCTTCGGCGACGCGGACCGCAAGCGCTTCGTCGACAACCTCGAGGGGCTTCTCGGCATCTGGTAGCGCGCCTGGCGGGACGCCCGACAGCGCGCCTGGCGGGACGCCCGGCAGCCCGCCCGGCGGGACGCCCGGCGGGACGCCCGGCGGGACGCCCCCACGCGATGGGGCGGGGACCCAGGGGGTGCTGTGACGGAAATCGTGCCGATTGCGCGCTCTGGACGAGAGGCGAGGCGACGAGCCCCCGTCCCTGGTCACGTCTTCCCAGGTAGATGGCCTAATGGGTCACAGGCTCCGACGAGCCGGGCCCAAGACGTGCGCAAAGGGCGCGATTCTCGTCACAGCACCCCATCGGATTCGACCCCATGCCCCTTTGCGGGGCGAGAGAAGACGGAGGCCCCGTCCCGCTCGTGCGGGACGGGGCCTCCCCCTTGGCATGTCAACCGGCTTGGCGGCGCGGCTAGCCCTCTGCGCCGGCCGCTGCGCCCGCGTCACCGGCACCAGCGGCGTCAGCACCCGCACCCGCCCCGTCGCCCGCAGCCGGGTCCTCGATCGAGGTGACCGTGCACGTCGACTGGCCCGACGTGCACGAGAAGGCCACCTGGTCGCCCACGCAGAAGCGCACGACGCCGAGCTGCGCGGGCAGTGCGAAGTCGAAGATGCGCCCGTCGCCCTCGAGCGTCACGTAGAAGTGGGAGTTGCCGTCCACGACCGCCTGCGCGATGGTGCGGACGCGGCCCTCGACGCGCTCCGCTCCGGCCTGGGCCGAGGCGTCGCCGCCCTGCTCGCCGAGCGCTCCCGAGGAACTCAGCTGTGCCAGGTAGGCCTCCTGGCACTCGGCGACGGTGGAGCCCGTGGCCACGGTCTGGTACTTCTCGACGTTGATCATGGCGTACATCTTGACCAGGCCCGCGGCGTCCTTGAGGGCCATGAAGTACGTGGGCTGGCCCGCGACGTTGAGCAGCAGCGGGTAGGTGGCCTGGTAGCCCAGGTGCTGGACCTGGCCCTCGGCCGACGACATCGCCGACTCCTCGGTGGCGCCCGCGACCGGGTAGTAGCGCGACTGGCCGGTGCGCTGGTTGACCAGGATGAAGCCGACGTTGGAACTGTCGGCGGTGACCGAGCTCACGCCGGAGTACAGATAGATGTCACCGTCCTGGGCGAGGTAGTTGTAGCCGTACTGGCCGTCGGTGCCGCGCGTGATGCTCACGACGCCGCGCTGGCCCAGCCAGGAGTTGAGCCAGCCGTCCTGGTAGGCGCCGCTCCAGTTGTACTGCTGGACGATGAGGTCGGCCGGGTAGGCGCGGTCGACCCACTCGGGGCAGTCCGCGATCGCGTAGTCGGCCGTCTCGCCGGTGCAGGCGTTGACGAGGACCACGCGCGAGATGGTGGTGCCGCCGAACAGGCCGATCTTGCGGCTCTGGACGGGGAACACCCACCACGGCGTGCCCTCCTCGTCGAGCTCGAAGGACTTCTGGTCGAAGAGGTAGCCCGGGTAGCGCAGCTGCACGTAGCGGTCGACGTTGCGCGCGAGGGGCTCGGACTCGCTGTACTTGATCGGCTGGTCGAGCTTGACGACCTGGGCCTCCTGCGTGGCCATGTCGACGAGCACGTAGGCGGGGATGCCCTCGTCGCGGTTGGACAGCCACTTGAACAGGTCGGCGTACGTGAGCGGGCTCACGCGGACGGGACGGCCGTGGTAGTTGATCTGGCTGTAGGCGTCAGAGATCTCGAACTGGCTCACGTACTCGGGGATCGAGCCCATGG
>CALCDK010000170.1 GCA_937900605.1 uncultured Olsenella sp. | reverse complement strand
CCCGCATCAACCGCATGGAGGAGCTCGAGGCCATGGTCGAGGACGGCCGCATGGCCACCCTGCCCAAGAAGGAGCAGGCCATCCTGACCAAGGAGCTCGACAAGCTGCAGAAGAACCTCGGCGGCGTCCGTAACATGACCTCCCTGCCGCAGGCCATCTTCGTCGTCGACTCCAAGCGCGAGGAGATCGGCGTCCGCGAGGCCAACCGCCTGCACATCCCCGTCGTCTCCCTGCTCGACACCAACTCCGACCCCGACGTCGTCGACTTCGGCATTCCGGCCAACGACGACGCCATCCGCTCCGTGTCCCTCATGTGCGAGCTCGCCGCCGACGCCGTCCTGGCTGGCACCGGCAAGGAGCAGATCACGGCCGAGGAGATGGCCGCCGACGCCGAGGCCGTTTCCGCCGAGTAGCATTCCCACACCAAACCAGAGGAGAATCACATGGCTCAGATTACCGCCGCGCTCGTCAAGCAGCTCCGCGAGATGACCGACTCCCCGATGATGGAGTGCAAGAAGGCCCTGGTCGAGGCCGAGGGCGACATCGACAAGGCCGTCGACATCCTGCGCACCATGGGCGTCGCCAAGGCCGTCAAGCGCGCCGGCCGCGACACCAACGAGGGCACCATCGCCACCTACGTCTCTGAGGACGGCAAGACCGGCGCCATCCTCGAGCTCACCTGCGAGACCGACTTCGTGGGCACCAACCCCAAGTTCACCGGCTTCGCCGCCGAGCTCGCCAAGGTCGTCGCCGAGAACGACCCCGCCGACGTCGAGGCCCTCAAGGCCTGCCAGATGGGCGAGTCCACGGTCGACGCCGAGCTCACCGAGATGATCCACGTCATCGGCGAGAACATGAAGGTCGCCCGCTTCCAGCGCGTCGTCGCCGAGCAGGGCGCCCTGGCCAGCTACGTCCATCTCGGTGGCAAGCTCGCCGACATCGTCACCTTCGACTTCGCCAACTCGGAGACCGCCTCTTCCGAGGCCTTCAAGTCCTTCGCCCACGACGTCGCGATGCAGGTCGCCGCTGCCGGCCCCGTCGCCGCCCGTCGCGAGGACGTCCCCGCCGAGACCGTCGAGCACGAGCTCTCCATCTACAAGGCCCAGGCTGCCGAGTCCGGCAAGCCCGAGTCCATCCAGGAGAAGATGGCCCAGGGCCGCCTGGAGAAGTACTTCAAGGAGTTCGTCCTCACCGAGCAGGAGTTCGTCAAGGACAGCTCCATGACCATCTCCGAGCTCGCCAAGAAGGTCTCCAAGGAGCTCGGCGACACCGTCGAGGTCATGAGCTTCGTGCGCTACGCCTTCGGCGCCTAGTCGCACCCTCGCACCACGCCTTCACAGAGCCGTCGGGCCAAGCCCGGCGGCTCTCTTCTGTATGTGGGGCTTGTCGCCAACCGGGACGCGGCCCCCGTTCGCTCTGATAGAATGTTCCGTCAGACATGTGCCACGAAGCGTGGCTTGGCAGCAAACGAGTGGAGGTTGGCTTGTCTGACATCAAGTACAAGCGCGTGCTTCTCAAGCTCTCCGGAGAGGCCCTGATGGGGGAGCAGTCCTTCGGCATCGACCCCGTCGTCCCCCAGCGGCTCGCCGAGGAGATCAAGCCCGTGTGGGAGGCCGGCGTCCAGGTGGCCATCGTCGTGGGCGGCGGCAACATCTTCCGCGGCCTGTCCGGCGCCGCTGCCGGCATGGACCGTGCCCAGGGCGACAACATGGGCATGCTCGCCACCGTCATCAACTCGCTGTCCCTGCAGGACTGCTTCGAGCGCAACGGCATGGACTGCCGCGTCATGAGCGCCATCGAGATGCGCCAGGTCGCCGAGCCCTACATCCGCCGCCGCGCGATCCGCCATCTCGAGAAGGGCCGCATCACCATCTACGCGGCCGGCACCGGCAACCCGTACTTCACCACCGACACCGCCGCCGCCCTGCGCGCCTGCGAGGTCAACGCCGAGGTCCTCATGAAGGCCACCAACGTCGACGGCATCTATGACGCCGACCCCAGGACCAACCCGGACGCCAGGCGCTACGAGACCGTCACCTACCGCGAGGTCCTCAACCGCGACCTCAAGGTCATGGACGCCACCGCTACGGCGCTGTGCCATGACAACCACATGCCCATCATGGTCTTCGACATCAACGAGCCCGGCGTCTTCATGCAGGCGGCCCGCGGCGAGCATGTCGGAACGACCGTCGTAGAGGAGGACTAGCAATGAGCCAGTACACCGACCACGCCAAGACCAACATGGAGAAGTGCATCGAGGCCCTTAAGGGCAACTTCTCCCGTGTCCGCACCGGGCGTGCCAACCCGCACATCCTCGACCCCATCATGGTCGACTACTACGGCGTCCCCACGCCCATCACGCAGCTCGCCGGCGTGAAGGTCCCCGAGGCCTCCATGCTCGTCGTCGAGCCGTGGGACAAGTCCGCCCTCAAGTCCATCGAGAAGGCCATCGAGGGCTCCGACCTCGGCATCACCCCTTC
>CALCDK010000169.1 GCA_937900605.1 uncultured Olsenella sp. | reverse complement strand
GTACGTGCTGTCGCGCTGCCAGACGAGCCGCAGGTCGTGCGCTATGTGGAAGTCGTCCGGCGTGACGTCCTCCAGCACGCCGGCGGCGAGCTCGGAGGCGACGGCGCAGCGGTACACGAAGCTGACGCCGCCCGCCTCGACCAGGCAGCGCTTGATCACGGGGATGCCCTGCACCACGTGCACGCGCGCGAAGTCCTCCGGCGAGAGGTCCCGCGCGGCGAGGTGCTTGACCAGGATGTCGCGACTGCCCGAGCCCTCCTCGCGCAGGTAGAGCGTCTCGCCGAGAAGGTCGCGCACGCTCGCCGGGCGACCCGCGCCCGCGCCGGCCGCGCCGGCCGCCCGCTGCCCCGACGCCACCTCGCCCGCAGCGCCGATCGCTGCCGCGACGCCGCCCGGGCGCGACACCGCCACGAACTCCTCGCGCATGAGCAGCTCCGAATCGTACAGGTCCCGGTCGAACGAGCCCTCCACCAGCGCGAAGTCGATGTCGCCCCGGTCCATGTCGGCGAGAAGCCCCGCGGTGTTGTCGGCCCGCATCCGGACCGTGACGTCAGGGTGACGCGCGAGGTGCGACGCGATCAGGCGCGGGGCCACGAAGTCGCTGATGGTGCGCGTGCACCCGAAGCGCAGGACCGCGCCGGGCCTCGCCTCGCCGGAGAGGGCGCCGACCTCGCGACAGAGGCGCGACTCGTCGCACTCCATGGCAGCGAGGTGCTCGTACAGCAGGTCCGCGGCCGGCGTGGGCACCATCTCGTGGCCCCGGCGCGCGAACAGCTCGCAGCCGTAGTGCGCCTCGAGCTGCCGCAGCTGCTGCGAGACCGCGGGCTGCGAGACCATGAGCGAGCGCGCCGCGCGCGTGTAGCTGCGCTGGCGGTACACCTCGAGGAACGTATGCGTCCGATAGTCCAGCATAGGCCCTCCCCCGGCTGCGCCTCCCATGGCATAAGCAATGCTGATGCGTCGATAAGTCGTGCGTACGTCTCGATTATGTTCGCAGGTCGTAGGATTGTCACGCACCAAAAGCGAGTCGTGTGCCTGCGCACACGGGGAGGAGCGACGTGGAGCTCATCAGAAACTTCAGGGGAATGTGGAAGGGCCTGGTCCTGTGCCTGGCCATCGCCGTGCCGGCATGGCTGCTCGGCAGGCGGTTCGACGTGGTCGGCGGCCCGGTCTTCGCCATCCTCATCGGCATGGCGGTCGGCCTCGTGGGCCGCGGCGCCCTCGGTGGCCCCTGCGAGGAGGGCGTCAAGTTCACCTCGAAGAAGGTCCTGCAGTACGCCGTCATCCTACTGGGCTTCGGCCTCAACCTCGCGCAGATCGCCAAGGTGGGCGCCACCTCGCTGCCCATCATCGTGTCGACCATCGCGACCTCGCTGCTCGTCTCGTTCGCGCTGTGCAAGCTCATGCACGTCCCCGGCAAGATCTCGACCCTGGTGGGCGTCGGCTCCTCCATCTGCGGCGGCTCGGCCATCGCGGCCACCGCGCCGGTCATCGATGCCGACGACGAGGAGATCGCGCAGGCCATCAGCGTCATCTTCCTGTTCAACATCATCGCGGCGCTGGTCTTCCCCACCCTCGGCGGTTGGCTGGGCCTCTCCAACGAGGGCTTCGGCATCTTCGCCGGCACCGCCGTCAACGACACCTCCTCGGTCACCGCGGCCGCGGCGGCCTGGGACGGCATGCACCCCGGCTCCAACGCCCTCGACCTGGCGACCATCGTCAAGCTGACGCGCACCCTGGCCATCATCCCCATCACCCTGGTGCTCGCCTTCTGGCAGATCCGCAAGGCCAAGCGCGCGCAGGCCGCCGGCGGCGAGGAGGGCGCGGGCACCTTCGACCTCAAGAAGATCTTCCCGTTCTTCGTCCTCTTCTTCGTGCTGGCCAGCGTCATCACCACCGTCTTCGCGCTCCCCGCGACGGTGACCGCCCCCATCAAGGAGCTCTCCAAGTTCCTCATCGTCATGGCCATGGCCGCCATCGGCTTCAACACCGACGTGGTCAAGCTGGTCCGCTCCGGCGGCAAGCCCATCTTCATGGGCCTGTGCTGCTGGGTCGCCATCGCCTGCGTGAGCCTTGGCATGCAGCACGTCCTGGGCATCTGGTAGCGCCCAGAGTCGCTCTTCAGGCGCCGAGAAGCGCCATGCCGCGCGGCCGGGACCGCGCGCAAAAGGGAGGGGAGGTCCGCCGTGGCGAGCCTCCCCTCCTTGCTGCGCAACCGCTGTGGGAGCAGAACAGTTGCTTGGTGGCGTTGTGTGGATGCGCTAGCAGATGCCGAAGATGCCGAGGCACATGCCAAGGACCATGATGCCGATGATGATCCAGACGACGTTGACGTTCTTCTTCATGAGGCCCAGGCAGCCGAGCGTGATGCCCAGCGGGACGATGCCCTTGAAGATGGCGTCGAGGTAGGTCTGGATGAGGATCGGCTCCGCACCCGCGACCGGGATCGCAAGGATCATGTCGAACTTGACGAAGGACGCCGTCATCGCGCCGATCATGAGCAGGCCCAGGATGGACGCGCACTTGGTGACCAGTTCCATGATGCCGCTGGAGTAGACCTTCGTGATGAACGAGGTGCCCAGCTTGAAGCCCAGAACCGTCAGCCACCAACGGCAGAGGATCGACGGGACGTTGTAGATGAGAAGGAACAGGATGGGGCCGAGGATGGAGCCGGTGGCGCCGACCGCGATGCCGACGGCGGCGGCGATGACCCTCAGGACTCCCCAGAAGATGGCGTCGCCGATGCCGGACATCGGGCCCATGAGGGACGCCTTGATGGCGTTGATGGACTCGGTGTCGAAGTCCTCGACCCTGGAGTTCTCGCGCTCCATGGAGGCGACGAGGCCCATGCACAGCGTGCCAACGTTCTGGGTGATGTTGTACCAGGAGCTGTGGCGGACCATTGCCTCCTGGCGCTTCTCGGGCGTGTCGTAGTAGCGGTCGATGGCCGGCATCAGCGCGTGGATGAAGCCGTCGGCGCCGGCGCGGGCGGCGCCCGCGTACATCATGAAGACCGAGAAGGAGCGGCGGAAGATGCTGCCGAGCATCTTGCGGTCCTCAGGGGACAGATCCTTTGTGGAGAGGTTGATCTTCACCTCGTCGTCCTGGACGACCTGATCAGTCATGTCGCTCATGCGAAGAAATCCTCCTCTTCCTCATCGACGGAAGACCCGGCGGCGGCAAGGGCGACGCCGCGCTTCTTGAGATCGAGCAGCTCCTTGTCGCGCAGGGCGGTGACCACGACGATCACGGCGCCGAGGGCGGCGACGGCGACCATCGGGAGCTGCAGGTAGCTGACCAGGACGAAGCCGAGCAGGAAGAACACGGCGAGCTTCTTGTCCCAGAGCATCTTCAGGAGCAGTGCCATGCCGACCGCGGGCAGCAGGTTGCCGCAGGCGGTGAAGCCGGCGATGACGTTGGGCGGAATCTGGGTGGCCAGGGCGGCGACGGGCTCGGCGCCGATCAGGACGGCCAGGAAGGACGGGATGGCGAGCAGGAAGTACTTGACGAACCAGCCGGTCCAACGGACGAACAGGAGCTTGCCCTCGGAGCCGTTGCCGGTGCGTGCCGCCCAGTCGACGGCGGGGGCGAACAGGCTCATGAAGACGTTGAAGAGCATCAGGTACAGGATGCCGGCGACGAGGCCGAGCGGGGTGCCGACCGCGGTGATGGCGACGCCCTGGTTCATCCCGGTGGTCACCACGAACGCGACCGTGACGACCGTGGCGGTGACGGGCTCCGCGGAGACCGCCCCGCCGACGTTGACCGCACCCATGAAGATGGCCTCGAGGGCGCAGCCGATCATGATGCCGGTGGGGATGTCACCGAAAATGATGCCTGCGATCAGGCCGGCAACGATGGGGCGTTCCGACATGCACTGGCCCACATACCAGTTGATGCCCAGCGCGAGGAATGTCGCGAGGAACGCTTGCAGTGCAGGTACGAGCATGAGTTGCCTCCTTAGAGCTTTGCCAACGCATCAGCGATGGACACCTGCGGGTCATCGGGAGCGATCTGGTGGAAGGCGTGGACGCCGGTCTCCACCAGGTCGCGAGCAGCCTGAAGCTCGTCAGGGTTGAGGGCGACGGAGGTCACCACGTTGGTCTTGCTGGCGTTGTCGGAGCCGTCGAAGCGTCCGACGTTGGCGAAGTTGACGCCGTCGATCTTGCCCGGGCACTCGCGCACGAGCTTGAGGGCGTCGGCGACGCAGTTGGTGAGGGCGAAGATGCGCATCTCGGCGCCACGCGGGTCGTTGATGACGCGGGCGGCGTCGTCGACGGTCTTGACCAGAAGCTTCTGGGTCTTGGGGCACGCCATCTTGAGGGTGGCCTTGACCGCCTCGTTGTTGGCCGCGTTGTCGTTGGCCACGACGACGCCCTTGGTGTTGAGCGCCTTGGTCCAGAGAAGCGCGACCTGCCCGTGGATCAGCCGGTCGTCGATCCTGATCTGAATAACCATGTCTCTCCCTTCCGAAGGGAGGGGCCGCAGCCTCTCCCGGCTCACGTTCGCTCAGTCGAAGAAGTCGCCCTCGGGCTCGTCGCCCTCGCCGTCGGACTGCACCGGCTCGACGCGGACGAGGAACTGGCGGGACTCCGAGACGATGGAGTCGAGCTCCTCCTGCGTGAGGGGTCCCGGGGCGAGAAGGACCTCGATGACGGTCGAGAGGTTGGTTCCGGTGACGTGCATGATGCCCTTGTCCTCCGGGCGAAGCAGCACCACCTTCTGGAACACCGAGCCGCCGTAGATGTCGGTGAAGATCACGCCCTCGTCCTCGGGGCCCACGGAGTCGATGAAGTCCTGAATCAGCCCGGTGTAGTCGGAGTCGTCGACGTAGGCGTCAACGGCCTGGACCTCGTCCTGCATCCCAAGCAGGACGCCGATGGAGCTCTTGATGCCGCTCGCGAGGCGCCCGTGTGACGCGATGAGTACCTTCCTCATGCGATGCCCCCCTACGCGACCGGGTCCGCGCCGTTGGCGAAGACCCTCACGACGTGCTCGAAGGTGTCGCGGAACGACTCGTACGCGACCGGGGTGAGGTCGTGCCAGTAGACGATGGCGTCGGACTTCTGGGCGCGCTTCTCGTCGACCACGCCGCAGACGGCCTCGCCGGCATACTTCACGCCGTAGGTGTAGTAGTTGATCTTGCGGATGCCGGCGTCGATGGCCTTGTGGTAGTCGTCATCGGAGACGCCCGAGCCGCCGTGCATGACCAGCGGCACGTTGCCGACCTCCTGCCTGATCTGGCGAAGGACGTCGTAGTTGAGGTGCGGTTCGCCCTTGTAGATGCCGTGCACGGTGCCGAAGGAGCAGGCCAGGATGTCCAGACCGGTGCGCTCGACGAAGTCGCGCGCCTGCTTGGGGTCGGTGTAGACGGCGCCCGCCTCGTCGGCGGTGCCGCCCTCGTCGGACTCGCCGCCCTCGCGACTGCCCATGGAGCCGAGCTCGCACTCGAGGCCCGCGCCGTACTCGACGCACATGTCGCTCACGCGCTGGGAGTACTCGACGTTCTGCTCGTACGGGAGGGCGGAGCCGTCGAACATGACGCCCGTGAAGCCCTCGGCGAGGGCGCGCTGGGCGTACGAGAGATGCTCGCAGTGGTCCAGGTTGAGACAGATCTGGGCGCTCGAGCGCTCGGCCAGCGAGGTGACGATGGGCGAGACGTACTTGAGGGGGATGAGGCCCTCGTGGCCCTCGGCGTGCTGAATGATGATGGGATAGCCGGTCTCCTCGGCGACCTCGATCGCGGCGCGGATGGCCTCGAGGCTGGCGGAGTTTACGGCGGCGATGGCCATGTTGTTCTGCTCGGCGATGGAGCAGACGTCGCGAAGGTTCACGAGCATGATTCGTCCTTTCCCGTGCGGTGTGCCGGGGGTCCCGGCCGGTCAGGTGGAAGTCGCTTCCATGAGCTTCTATCGTGCGGAACGGATTTCAATATAGCGTCGCGTTTCGGTTTGTGTTCCACTTCTGGAATCGCTTCCGCCAACGGTAGTAATTTGCTGGTGAACGCACACAAGATGCTCTACCTGCTGTCTTTCGGGTAGCATTAACCAGGCGGCACACGCCGCGCATTCTTCCACATCGCTCCGATTCCGTCCATTCTGGAAGGTATTGGAACATAGAGACTGAAATCCGAGGCACCTATGACGTCGCAACTGCTGCCCGGCCCAGGCGTGCTCGAGAGGGTCCTCGAGGTCTACGACACCCTCCCCAACTCCGAGCGCCAGATCGCCGACTACCTCCTGGAGCACCGTTCCACGGTCTCGGACATGACCGCCCGCGACATCGCGCAGGAGTCTGGCAGCTCGGCCGCCTCCATGTCGCGCTTCGTCCGCAAGCTCGGCTTCACGAGCTTCGCCCAGATGCGCTTCACGCTCGCGAGGGACCGTCGTGCCCGCGGCGAGGCCGAGCCCGTCGCGCCGGTGGGGGCCAGCCTCGACCTCGCGCACCTCGACGACGCCATCGACTACATGCTGGGCGTCAAGGTCGAGGAGCTCAACGCGACCGCGCGCAACCTCAAGGCAAGCGACCTCGCGCGCGTCGTAGAGCTCATCCGCGCGGCAGACCTCACCGTCTTCGCGGGCGTGGGCAATTCGATCTCCACCGCGCAGAACGCCGCGTTCAAGGTGACGCAGACGGGCTACCGCGCCATGGCGCCGCTCACCTCGGATGGCAGCGCCCTCATGACGCTCACCACCACCGAGCGCGACGTCCTCGTGGTCCTGTCGACCACGGGCTACTCAAAGCGCGTGCTCGCGGTCATGGACAACGCGCGCGACTCGGGCACTCCCATCGTGGTCATCACCGACCGCGAGGACTCCGAGCTCGGGCAGGGCGCGGACATCCTGCTCAAGACGTCGACGCACGACCGCCTGCTCACGCCCTCGCTGCGCTTCTCGCAGAGCCCCATCAACTTCGTGATCGAGCTCATCACCGTGCTGCTCTACCACGGCTCCAGCGACGCGAGCGAGTACACGCACATCTTCGACCGCAACATGCGCTTCGACAAGTGCCTCGACGACACCGACGACTAGGGAGGACCCATGAGAACGAGCATCGCGGGGAGAAGGGCGCTGGTCACTGGCGCCGGGAGCGGCATCGGGCGCGCCATCGCCGTCAGGCTGGCCGAGCTGGGCTGCCACACGGTCCTGGTGGGCCGCACGCAGGGCACGCTGGAGCAGACCGCCGAGCTGTGCCGTCAGGCGGCGCCCGACGCCGAGGCGCTCTGCCTGACCGCCGACCTCACCGACGAGGCCCAGGTCAGGGACCACGTCATCGACGAGCTCGCGCACAGCGGCGGCCTCGACGTACTGGTGAACAACGCCGGCATCGTGCAGTCGGGCCCCATCGCGGACGTGAGCACGCAGGAGTTCGACCGCGTGATGGCCACCAACGTGCGCGGGCCCTTCCTGCTCATGCGCGACGTGCTGCCCATGCTCGTGGCCTCGGGCCACGGCGAGGTCGTCAACATCTGCTCGGCCGTGGCCCACGAGGGCTACCCCGACCAGGGTGTCTACGCTGCCAGCAAGCACGCGCTTCTCGGCCTGTCGAAGTCCTACGCGCGCGAGAACTACGGGGCCGGCGTGCGCGTGCACGTGGTCTCGCCCGGCGGCGTCCTCACCGAGATGATCGGCAACGTCCGCCCCGACCTCGTGGGCACGCCCATGATCGTCCCCGACGACGTCGCCGACGCGGTCGAGTTCCTGTTGTGCCACCGCTCCGACGCCGTCTGCGACGAGATCCGCCTCCACCGCTGCGGCAAGGCACCGTTCTAGCCTCGACGCGCGGCGAGAAGCGCCTGCCACCGCGGCCGCACCGCGCACGAACAGAGGGGCCGGCCACCGGGTTCGCACCCGGCAGCCGGCCCCTCTCGCCTGCGCGCCCCCTAGTAGAGGCGGGCGTACCTCTCGTAGTACTCGTCGTTGACGTGCTCGGTGCCCTGGCTGTTGAGGCTCACGAAGACGGGCGGGACCTCGCCCGCGTCGCGGATGAGGCGCGTGACCTCGACCGTGATCGCCTGGGCCACGAAGGCGTTGGCCATCGACGAGGTGGGGCACACCGCCGGCCCCACGCCCTCCAGGCGCAGCGCCGCGTCGCCCGGCACGCCGCAGTTGTCGATCACCACGTCGGCGACGTCCAGCAGGTGCAGGCCGGACTCGTCGCGCGAGGTGGTCGAGTTCGAGTGCGCCACGCTCGTAAGCGCCACGACGGAGGCGCCGCGCTCCTTGGAGGTGCGCGCGAGCTCGACGGGGTAGGCGTTGCGGCCGGAGTTGGACGCCACGAGCACGACGTCGCCCTCCCCCACGTGGTAGAGGTCCGCCAGGATGCTCGCGTAGCCCTGGAGGCGCTCGACGTACGAGCTCTTGGTGGGGTGCTCGGTGAGCGTGAGCTCGCTCGTGAGGATCGGCTTGACGAAGGCCAGGCCGCCCGCGCGCCCGTAGAACTCCTCGGCCAGCGTGTGCGAGTGGCCCGAGCCGCTCACGAAGAAGGACCGGCCGGCGAGAAACGCCTGGGCCACGAGGCGCGAAGCCTCCTCGAGGGCGGGCATCTGCGTGTCGCGGATCCTCTGGAGGACGTCGAAGCCGGTCTGGAACACCTGCTGGATGCACTCGCTCATGGGAGCTCCCCTCAGTGACGTGGCGGCGGGCCGGAGGAAACGAGGACGCCCGCCGTGGTGGCGGGCATCCGGAGATGCAGGCTGTGGCCTAGAGCATGGAGCCGAAGTCGCTCACCAGGACCTGGCCGGTGAGGGCGCGCGACTCGTCGCTGGCCAGGAACAGCGCGATGTTGGCGACGTCCTCGGGCTGACAGGACGGGGTCTTCATGTTGCTGTGGGCCATCATGGCGCCGATCATGTCCGGATCGAGGTCGGCCGGGTTGGTGCCGGCGGTCATCGGGGTGATGATGTTGCCCGGGCAGATGGCGTTGCAGCGGATGCCGGAGGCCTGGAAGCGCAGGGCGGCGTGCTTGGTGACGCCGATGATGGCGGCCTTGGAGGAGACGTACACGGCGCCGCCGCAGCCCTTCTCGCCGGCGACGGACGCGATGTTGACGACGGAGGCGCCCGGCTCCATGCGGCTCATGGCGGCGCGCATGCAGCGCATGGTGCCCTTCTGGTTGGTCTCGATGATGCGGTCGAGGTCCTCGTCGGTGAAGCGGTCGATGGGCTTGAGGCCGCTCTCGAGGATGCCGGCGTTGTTGATCAGGACGTCGATGCGGCCGAACTTGTCGATGGCGGCCTGCATGAGGTTCTCGGGGTCCTCGGGCTTGGAGATGTCGGTCGGGACGACGAGGGTCTCGCCGCCGGCGGCCTCGATCTGCTCGGAGACCTCCTTCAGCGCGGCCTCGCGGCGGGCGCTCATGACGACCTTGGCGCCCTCGGCGGCGAAGAGCTTGGCGATGGCGGCACCGACGCCGGAGTTGGCACCCGTGACGACTGCGACCTTGCCCTCAAGACGGTTCATGTTGCTTCTCCCTTCGGTGGGGGGTGTTGGTGGAGGGCACCATAACGTATGTCAACCCATTGCCGGGCGCCTATTCGACGGACGGCCCAACCCCCTCGGTGAGAAGCCCCGGGCGGCGACGGCCGCGGGCCGGCCAGCCGCCCCGCTACCCGAGCAGGGTCACGCAGAGCGACATGGTCACCAGCGACAGCGGCACGTAGATCGTGTTGGCCACCGCGCCCACGGACGCGAAGTCCACGACCACCTGCGGCAGGCGCAGGCCCAGAAGGCACAGCGCGATCATGGTCAGGTACGTCATGGCGGGGATGGAGTGCACGATGGTGCCCAGCGCGTCGCGCACGGTGAGGCGCGTGCCGTCGGCGCTGGCCTCGTGCTCGATGACGGCGCCGTTGACGCCCAGGCACATGACCGAGTTGCCCACGTCGAAGACGCTCGCGGTGACCACGGCGGAGCGTCCGAGCACGTTGGAGAGGAACGGCAGCGCGAAGTTGCCCACGTTGAAGCCCGCCGCCCCGGTCATGAGCGCGGCGGAGTCCCCGCGGCGCCTCCCCATGAGGTGCGCGGCGAGAAGCGCCAGCGCGTTGAGGCCGATGCCCATGAGCACCAGGTAGAGGTCGGACACCGCCACCTGCGCTCCGTTGAGGCTGGTGACGATGGCCATGGGGAGCGTGAGGCACACCATGGCCTCCGACAGGACCCTTCCGGCATCGGCGCTCAGCACGCCCCTGCTGCGCGCCACGAAGGCCGCGGCGATGACGAACGCGAAGCCAAGGGCGCTGACAATGACCTTGGCCATCGATGTGCTCCTCCGTTGTGCGGGAATCGCCGGCACGCGCCGGCCCGTTGCAAATAAGTCTAAGCGAGTGCCCCGCATCCCCTCTCGCCGCCATGGCACTGGGTATATAACCCCCACATGGGGGCGCATGCTCCCGGCAACCCACAGGAGGTGCCGTCATGGGGGCGTCGATCTACGCGATGAGTGACATGCACGGGGACCTGGGGGCCTTCGAGGAGGCGCTCAAGCTGGTGGACCTCTCCGACCCGGGCAGCCGCCTGGTGCTCTGCGGCGACTACGTGGACCACGCGCGCTCGGCGCTGGGCGTCTGCGAGCGCATCATCGCGCTGCAGGAGCACTTCCCCGAGCAGGTCGTGGCCCTCATGGGCAACAACGAGGCCACCTGGCTCGAGGACGAGGACGACGGCGGCGCCCCGTGCCTGCCGCCCCACGTCCGCCGCTGGATGCGCCGCCTGCCCCTCTTCTACGAGACCCCGCAGCAGGTCTTCGTCCACGCCGGCGTCGACGAGGAGGCCGGCGAGGAGTGGAAGCTCGGCACCGAGGACTACTACTTCTTCAGCAAGTTCCCCGCCACCTTCGGCAGCTTCGTGAAGGACGTGGTGGCCGGGCACGTGGGCACCGTCTCCATGTGCGGCGAGCCGCGCGTCTACTGGGACGGCGAGTCCCACTTCTACCTGGACGGCACCCATCACGTCCCCACCCTGCGCTACGATCTTGCCGCACGCACCTACACCACCTTCTCGCGCGGCACGGACGGCACCTGGGCCGAGCACCCCGTCGAGAGGGGCTAGCCGGACGGGGAGCCCACGCCATGCTCGACGAGAACCAGACCCTCCACTACCACGCCCGCTTCGAGGCCCGCTCCACCGACCCGACGGGCACCGCGCTCGACAAGGTCGTCGGCTCGGTCTTCGACTGGCTCCTGGGCAAGGAGGGCCGCCGCGGCGGACCGCTTGCGCACCTGCTGCGCCAGGCGGGCCGTCGGGGCCTGGCCCACGGCCTCGCCTTCCCGGAGGGCTACCTCGGCAAGCGGGTCGAGAAGGGCGGCTCGCGCCTCTGCAGCCAGTTCCTGGACGACGGCGGGCGCAGCGCCTGGGCGCTCGAGTACGACGAGCCCGACAGCGGCGTGCGCATGCGCCGCTGGCACACGAGCGTGGGCCTCTCCATGGACGACGCCACCGGCGCCTGCCTCGTCAACGTGCGCGTCTCCTACCACATGCCGCCCTCGGCGCTGGCGACCATGCCCCGCGTCCCCGCCGCGAGCACCCCGCGCCTCGTGAGGGACGTGCTCTCGCTGCCCGGCCTGCACTGCTCGGTGGGCCCCACCACGCTTCGCACCGAGCCGGTGCCGCTAGGTGCCACCTCGCTGCGCGAGCGCCTCGTGCCCGCGCTGACCGACCCGCGCCGCGAGCTGCCCCTCGTCCTCGTCGCGTCCGACGAGAGCGGCGACTACTCCATCGAGGACCCCTCCGGCCTCGCCCGCGACCTCATGGGCATGGCCAACCTCTACCTGCTCGACTGCTCGTGCGGCGAGACCCGCCGCGCCCTCGCCGAGGCGTTCCCCCACGGCACGCCGGCCTTCGCCTACCGCTGCGGCCGCGGCATGCTGCGCCTCTACGGCCCGGGAGTGGACCTCTGCGACCCCGACGGCTGGCACGACCACGTCTTCTTCCCCCGCCAGAGGATCCGCGGGCTGGGTGAGAAGGACCCCGGCCTGCTCGTGCGCACCCTGAGCGGCTGCCTCAGCCGCAGCGTCCGCACCACCTCCGACGACGTCCTGGGCGTCGACGACGTCGCGCTGCGCCGCCGCGCCATCACCGCGCGGGAGCTCGCCCAGGAGCTCCAGCGCCTCAAGCGCCAGGTGGCCCAGCAGCGCGCCGGCAGCCAGGCCGACGTCAGGGCCCTTTCCGAGGAGCTCGAGGCCCTGCGCGCCCAGGCACGGGAGTGGCAGCAGCTCGCCGAAGCCTACGACGCCGACGCCCGGGCCGCGCGCGGCAACGCGCAGAGGCTCCAGGACCAGGTAGTCGCCCTCTCCAACCGCGCCTCCTCCCTGGAGTACCACCTGGGCGCGGCCAACGCCCGCGTCGACTCCCTGGCGCGGGAGAACGCCACGCTGAGGCATGCCACGCAGTTCCTCGAGGGGCTCGAGCACCTGCCCAACGACCTCGACTCGGTCCTGTGCCTAGCCGAGCAGCTGTGGCCCGACCGCATCGTGGTCCTGGACGAGGCGCACCGCGCGGCCCGGGCCTTCGCCGGCACCAACCTGGACGAGCAGTGGCAGGTCGTGTCCAGCGTCGCCACCAAGCTGTGGCCCCTCTACTTCGAGGGCGACTGCGGCGACGTCGCGGCCGCGTACAAGCAGGCCTCCGGCTACGACCTGGCCCTGACCGAGGGCAAGCTCACCAAGGCGGACGCGCGCATGATGCGCCTGCGCCAGCGCACCTACCACGGCGAGACGATTGACGTCACGCCCCACATCAAGGGCCGCGACTCGAGCCCCGCCACGGCGCTTCGCCTCCACTACCACGTCGACCGCAAGCGCCAGCTGATCGTCATCGGCCACTGCGGGGCCCACCTCACCACCTACGGCACCCAACGCCTCTCCTAGGGGCGAAACCCGCCCCTACTCGGCCCTGCAGCGTCGATAGACCAGGGGCAGCAGCTCGTCCTGCAGCACGATGTGCTGCGTCCCCGCGTCCTCGATGCGCAGGTACTCCAGCTCGACCTGGTCTCGCAGGTCGGACATCCCCTCGGTCGCGACGAACAGCTTCTTGACCAGGAACCCCGCATACACGAACAGCCGGTGCAGCTCCTCGTCGCCCAGTTGTTCACGGTCGTCCCGGAGACGCCGGCCTCCCTCGCCGCGCGCCCGGGCGTCGCCCCCTCCGCGAGCAGGCTCAGCACCAGCTCCACCTTGTCCCCGTCGCACATGCGGGCCTCCCGTCCGGACCGGTGCGCCGGTCCAACTTTTCGTCCGCAGTCTCGTTGAATATTACAGACGAGCGGCATACAATCCCTCGTATTGTGTTCAAATCGTGTAGCAACAAAGGAGGTTGTGTAATGGTAAGTAT
>CALCDK010000168.1 GCA_937900605.1 uncultured Olsenella sp. | reverse complement strand
CTGGCCTCCGGCCACAACGTGAACGTCTTCGTCTTCGACACCGAGGTCTACTCCAACACCGGCGGCCAGGCTTCCAAGGCCTCCAACCTCGGCCAGGTCGCGCAGTTCGCTGCCGCCGGCAAGGTGACCAAGAAGAAGTCCCTCGCCGAGATCGAGATGTCCTACGGCTACGTCTACGTCGCCCAGGTCGCCATGGGCGCCAACCCGGCCCAGACCCTCAAGGCCATCACCGAGGCCGAGGCCTACGACGGCCCGTCCCTGGTCATCGGCTACAGCCCCTGCGAGATGCACTCCATCAAGGGCGGCATGAGGAACTGCCAGGCCGAGATGAAGCGCGCCGTCGACTGCGGCTACTGGAACCTCTTCCGCTTCAACCCGACCGCTCCCCAGGGCAAGAAGTTCACGCTCGACTCCAAGGAGCCTAAGGGCGGCTACCAGGAGTTCCTGATGAACGAGGCCCGCTACAGCCGTCTGACGCGCGAGTTCCCCGAGCGCGCCCAGGAGCTGTTCAAGGAGAACGAGGAGGCCGCCATGGCTCGCTATCAGCACCTCCTCAAGCTCAAGGACCTCTACGCCGACGCGTAGGCCCTAGCGCTTAGCACCGTGCACTGACGAGCCGGGTCGGGAGCCAGAGCTTCCGGCCCGGCTCCTCTCATGTGCCGAGAGGTGCCGTGCTGCCGAGAAGTGTCGCGCCGGCGAGAAGCGCCGCGCTGCCGTGGTGTGCCGCGCTGCCGAGAAGTGCCGCGGCACGAAGAGGCCCCCGGCCGACTGTCGCCGTCCGGGAGCCCTTCTGTCATTCCGTTCCTGTCGGCGCCACCACGCGCCGCGACCCGTGCTGTGCACGCGCGGCCCGTGCTCGCGCCCCGTCGGCGCTAGCGCTCCTGCCGCGCGAGCTCGAGGGCCCGGTCGTGCGCCCCGCGCTCGAACTCGTCGGGCAGCGGCGCGAGCTCGCACGACAGCCCGCGACGCTCGAGCGCGCGAGAGACGAGCCAGTCGGACACCTCGGGGTTCTTGGGCAGCACTGGGCCGTGCAGGTAGGTGCCCAGCACGTTGCCGTGCAGGATGCCCTCGGTGCCGTCCGTGCCGTTGTTGCCGCCGCCGGGCAGCAGGCAGGTGCCCAGGGGCCTCTCGCCGCCGCCGAGGCTCGTGCGGCCGGCGTGGTTCTCGAAGCCGACCACGGGCACGCCGCTCACGGGGCTTTCGATCGCGGTGTTGCGGATGAGTCGCCCGTCGCCGGACTCGGTCCACGCGTCGACCAGGCGCAGGCCGTCGACGCGGTTGCCCGCCATGGCGTAGTGGTCGCCCAGCAGCTGGTAGCCGCCGCAGATGGCGAGAAGCACGCCGCCGTCGTGCACGTAGCGCTCCAGCGCCTCCCGGCGGGAGGAGAGCTCGTTGGCCACGGCCAGCTGGTCGCGGTCGGACCCGCCGCCGAGGAGCACGATGTCGGCCTCGTCGAGGTCGAGCTCCTGGCCCATGAGGACGCGCTCGACCGTCACCGGGATGCCGCGCCAGCGGCAGCGCATGACCAGCGAGGCGATGTTGCCGCCGTCACCGTACAGGTTGAGCGCGTCGGGGTAGAGGTGCACCACGTGCAGTGGGCGGTCCATGCCCTCGACGGGGCACGCCGCGGCCGGCTGGGGGGCGCACGCGCGCAGCCCGTGGCCCTCGTCTGGCAGCGAGCCGGTGCGCTCGACCTCCTCGAGCTGCGCGACCACGGTGGGGCACGCGGTGTAGTTGGCGATGAAGTGCGCCCTCACGCGCGGGACGACCTCGGTGCCCGTGCGGTCGGAGACGCCGCCCACGGGCACGCCCGTCCCGGCGTCGGCCGCCTGGCCGTCTTCGTCGGCGCACAGCTCGCACGCCGCGCGCGCCAGGGCCGCGGCCGCCTGGCCGGCGCCGTCCACGACCTGGACGGGCCCGCGCACGCCTGCGTACTTGATGCGCATCGCGAGCTCGGCCGCGCGCGAGCCGCCCACGCACACCAGCACGGGGTCGAGCTGCGCGAGGCACTCGAAGTCGACGTCCCAGATCCACGACACGTCGCGGCCGTCGGCCTCGGCGTCGTTGAGGAAGAGCGCCACCAGTCGGCATGAGTCCGCCTTGACCTGCTCGAGCATCTGGTTGAAGCCCGCGGGGTTCTTCGCGAGGTTGCACGTGGCGTCCAGCCCGCCGGGCAGCGAGAAGGACTGCATGCGGCCCGCGATGGGACGGTACGCGTCGAGCACGTCCTGGAAGCCCACGGCGGGAAGCCCCGCGCACAGGCGCGCCACGAAGGCGGCGGTGATGTTGTAGACCATGTATAGGCCCGTGTAGTGGCAGCTCAGCGGGTACGTGACGACCTGCTCGCCACGACGGTCCTCGACGTCGAAGCGGTAGCCGCCCTGGCCGGCGCCGTCCGCGGCAGCGCGTCGCACGTTGACGATGGCGAACGAGAGCTCGGGGCGGCCCCAGCCGCACGACGGGCAGTGGTACTTGCCCAGCTGCCCGTACTGGACGTACTCGTACTCCATGGGCGCGTTGCAGCGGGGGCAGAAGCGGCTGTCGGACACGCGTCCCGACGCGTCGCCGTCGCCGGTGGGCTCGTCGATGCCGAAGGCGACGACGGGGTTCTCGACGCGCGTGCCCACGGCGGCGCACAGCGGGTCGTCGGCGTTGACCACGAGCGCGGTCGTCGGCGACGTGCGCAGCGCCTCGGCGATGACCTCCTGCGTGTGGTCGATCTCGCCGTAGCGGTCGAGCTGGTCGCGGAAGAGGTTGAGCAGCACGAGGTGGCCCGGGCGCAGCTGCGGCAGCACGCGCACGGTGTAGAGCTCGTCGCACTCGAAGCAGCCCAGCAGCGGGCGGTGCGGGTCCTTGCGGCCCTGGACCATGGCGGCGGCGATGCCCGCCTCCATGTTGTTGCCCGCGCGGTTGCACACCACGCCGGCACCCGTCGCGCCCAGCGCGTCGGCGAGAAGCCCCGTGGTGGTGGTCTTTCCGTTGGTGCCGGTCACGACGACGGAGCCGTCGAGCCCCTCGCCGAGCCGGGCGACGATGTCCGGGCAGATGCGCGAGGCGATGGCCCCGGGCATGTTGCCGCCGTTGCGGCGAAGGACGTGGGTGATGCCCCAGCGGGCGGCGTCGCCCGCCATGCACGCGAGTCGGGCGCGGGTGTCCATGTCGGCTCCTTAGCGTTCTGAACTGGGGCGCGCTCAAGCTCGAGGGTGCACCCCGTCTGACATGGGGGTAATATTAGCACGCGTGGGCACGTCCCCCGGATGCCGCCCACCCACCGACACACGCCGCACGGAAGGACGCCCCTTGACAGACGTACGAAACAGCGAGACCTGCGCCAGCTCCCGCGAGAGGGACGAGGCGCGCACCCGGCGAATCGCCCGGGTCGGCATGATCGCCGCCGCCTACGCGGCCCTCACGCTCGTCTCGATGCTGTTCCTGGGTAGCCTCGCGTGGGGCCCCGTCCAGTTCCGCGTCTCGGAGGCCATGTGCGCGCTGGCGCTGTTCGCCCCCGAGGCCATCCCCGGCCTCGCCCTGGGCTGCGCCCTGGCCAACCTCGCCAACATCGCCCTGTCCGGCACCGGCATGCTCGGCATGCTCGACGTCGTCTTCGGCACCGCCGCCACCGCCCTCGGCGCGTGGTTCACGTGGCGCATGCGCCGCCGCCCGGTGCTGGCGCTTCTCGGCCCGGTGGTTGCCAACGCGCTCGTCGTCCCGGCCTACCTGCCGCTCGTCCTGCAGGGCGTCGGCTTCTACACCATCCCGTTCACCAGCGTCTCGCTCGACGGCGCCTACCCGGCCATGTACCTGTTCGGCCTGGTCAGCGTGGGCCTCGGCGAGGCCGTGGTCCTCTACGTCCTGGGCCTGCCGCTCTTCCGCGCGCTGCGCCGCACGCCGCTGGCCCGCCAGCTCGCGCCCGACGCCGACGCGGACGCCGCCGGCGCGGCCGACGAGTCCTAGGGAGGCGCGCGTGCCGTGAGCCCCCTCGTCGTCATACCCTCGTACTGGGACGTCGGCTGCCAGCCCGGCGTGCTGGGGGAGCGCGGCACGTACGACTTCACCACGCCCATCGACCGGCCCCTGCCCGAGCTCGAGACCTGCCTCTCGTCGCTCGAGCAGGTGCGCGGGGTCATCCGCGTCTGCGTCCTCCTCGTCGCGCCGCCCTCCTGCGAGGAGTCGGCCCGAGCCCGCGTGGAGTCCATCTGCCGGTCGCACCCCACCCTCGACGTCGTCGTGGTGGGCTCGGCCGAGGCCGCCCACGTCGAGCGTGCCGTCGCCCGCATGGCGCACCACGTCGCCGGCGAGACGGTCTCGCTGCGCGGCTACGGCGCCATCAAGAACATGGGCCTGGCCGTGGCCGCCGTCTTCGGCCACGACGTCGTGGTGTTCCTCGACGACGACGAGGTGGTCCTGAGCCCGGACTTCCTCATCGACGCCACCTGGGGCCTGGGCGCGCTCACCCGGCAGAACCTGCCGATCCTGGCCAAGAGCGGCTTCTTCATCGACGAGCTGGGCAGTCCCTACGCGCAGCCCAGCGACCTGTGGACCGAGCGCGACTGGTCCAAGGCCCGCCTCTTCAACGAGGTGATGGGCCACGCCCAGCACGCCCGCTCCCGGATCACCCGCTCCAACCACATGTGCGGCTGCTGCTGCGCCATCCACGCCCGCGCGTTCATGCGCGTGCCCTTCGACCCGTACATTACGCGCGGGGAGGACCTCGACTACGTCCTCGACCTGCGCGCCAACGGCCTGGACGTCTGGTTCGACAACCGCTGGTTCGTCCGCGCCCAGCCGCCCGAGGAGCAGGCGCCCGAGCCGTCGCGCTTCATGCAGGACGTCTACCGCTGGCTGTACGAGTACCGCAAGCTCGAGGCCCTCAACGCGAGAAGGGACCTGCGCACCATCACGCCGGAGTCCCTCATGCCGTACCCGGCCCCGTGGCTGTCGGGCGACGTGCGCCGCCGCGTCCTTCGCACCACGCTCAGGCGCATGGTCCATGGTCCCGAGCGCATCGCCTACCTGCGCATCCTCACCCAGGGCCGCCTCGAGGCGGACCGCTGGGCGTCCGTGGCGAGCACCCGCTACCTGAGCTTCGCCATGGTGTGGCCCGGCATCGCCCAGGCGCTGTGGGCCGACCGCTTCCTGCAGGACGCCATCCTGCGCACCGGACAGGTCCGCCCGCTCGCCGCGTCCGCCGCCGGCACCGACCCGGCCGCCACCGGGGCGTCCGAGCCCGTCCCGGCCGGCGCCGCGCCCGCCGCGGGCCCCGCGTCCCACGACCCCCTGTCCGACACGGGGGCAATCGACCTCGGAGGGAACAAGTGAAGCACCGAACCACCTTCCTGGCGAGAAGGACCGCCGACGTCCTTCTCGCGGTATGCGCCGTCGCGCTGCTGCTCGTGCTGCTGTGCAGCATCCACGACGCGCCGCTGTTCGTCGCGATGGTCGTGGGCTGCGGCGTCGCGCTGGCCATCGTCGCCTGGGGCGCGCTCAACCTGCAGGTCGACGGCACGCGCTCCGAGGCCACCGCTCGCACGCTGCGCATGGCGAGCGACACCCTCGAGCACCTGCGCGGTGGCCTGACCGTCGAGAACGCCCGCGCCCTGTGCGCGCTGCTGCTGCCCGAGACCCGCGCCTGCGGCATCGCCATCACCGACACCGCCCAGGTGCTCGCCCGCGAGGGCGAGGTCGCGCCGGAGTGCCTCGTGGGCGCCCGCATCGGCGGCCCCACGCTCGAGGTCGTCGAGAGCCGCCGCATGGAGACCTTCTCGGCGATGGGCCCCGGCGACGGCGCCGAGCAGAAGGCCCCGGGCCTCTCGCCGCGCCGCCCGGCCCCCGGTGTCATCGTCCCGCTGGCCGTCAAGGACCGCGTCATGGGCACGCTCAAGCTGTACTACCACCGCGACCTGGACATCGACCGCACGCAGCTCGCGATCGCCGAGGGCTTGGGCATGCTCCTGTCGACCCAGCTGTCGTCCTACGAGCTCGAGCGCCAGGCCGAGCTCACCGCCCGCGCCGAGGTCAAGGCGCTGCAGGCCCAGATCAACCCGCACTTCCTCTTCAACGCGCTCAACACGATCGCGTCGTTCACGCGCACGGACCCCACCAAGGCCCGCGACCTGCTGCGCGAGTTCGCGACCTTCTACCGCCGCACGCTCGAGAGCTCCGAGCGCACCCTCATCCCGCTGGAGCAGGAGCTCGAGCAGACCCGCCGCTACCTGAGGATCGAGAAGGCCCGGTTCGGAGAGGAGCGCATCGCCGAACACGAGCACGTCCAGGCCGGCTGCGAGCGCCTGCCCGTGCCGTCCTTCCTGGTCCAGCCCATCGTCGAGAACGCCGTGCGCCACGCCATGCGCGACGAGGGCACCCTCAACGTGGACGTGCACGTGGCCCGTGACGGTGATGCTATCCTTATAGCGGTCGTGGACGATGGCCTTGGCATGGGCCAGGCCGAGGCGGACAGGCTCCTCTCGGCCTCCGACGACGCCCCCGCGCGCCCCGGCTCCGGCCGTGGGACGGGCATGGCCCTGCGCAACGTCGCCGAGCGCGTCAAGCGCTTCTTCGGTGCGGGATCCGGCGTCGAGATCGTCTCCCGCCCGGGCGAGGGCACGTGCGTGACGCTGCGCCTCGCCGACGCCGCGACGACGCTCGCGAACCTCGACGCCATGGAGGGAAGGTAGGGCGCGCGAGCGGCCAAGACCAGAAGACGGGCCGTGCGAGCGGCCACGATGCGATGACGGGCCGCACGGGCGGCCAGAACGGGAGGACGTTTAGGCATGCGCGCTATGATCGTTGACGACGAGGCCCCGGCCCGTTCCGAGCTCAGGTTCCTGCTCGAGGAGACCGGCAGGGTCGAGGCCGTCCTGGAGGCGTCGAGCGCCCGGGAGGCCGTCGAGAAGCTCATGGAGGCCAGGGCCGACGTCATGTTCCTCGACATCTCGATGCCGAAGACCAACGGCATGCAGCTCGCTGAGGCCCTGCACCGGCTCAAGAACCCGCCCGCGATCGTCTTCGTCACCGCCTACAGCGAGTACGC
>CALCDK010000167.1 GCA_937900605.1 uncultured Olsenella sp. | reverse complement strand
GCCGGCAGGCAGGACCTCATCGGCTACGGCCCCACGTGCCTCATCCGCCCGGTGCCCCCGCACGGCGTCTCGCAGCGCCCCGGCTCCGGGCATGGCGGCGAGAGGGGCCACGGCGGCCGCAAGGGCCCGGCGGGCTCGCCCCACGGCGGCCGCGGGCCCAAGGGCGGGCGCGGCTCCAACGCGGCCGGCCGCAACCGCGCCGGGCAGGGCCGCGAGGCCAACCGCGGCGGCCCGCGCACCGGCAAGCGCTAGCGCCCCCGGCGGCCGCCGGGGAGCCGAGCGGGCCCGTGGGGCCCGCGGCACCGGTGGCGCCCACGGACGCCGGACACGAGACGAGGCCCCGTCCCAGAGCCTGGGACGGGGCCTCTGCCATGCCGCTTCCGCGCGGACGGTCGCGAGCGGGCGCTAGGCTCGCAGACGGCGCTCGACGAGCTCCTCGAGGACGTCGCCCAGCTCGCGGCCGGCGACGCGCATCATCTGCGGGAAGCGGCTGTACTCGGTGAGGCCCGGAGTGGAGTTGACCTCGTTGAAGACGACCTCGCCCTCGGGGGTCACGAAGAGGTCGACGCGCGCGAAGCCCTCGCACCCCAGCGCCTCGTAGACGGCCATCCCGGCCTCGCGGACGCGGGCGAGCAGGTCGGCGGGCAGGTCGGACGGGCAGCGCAGCTGCGTGTTGGCGTTGGGGTCCTTCTCGAGGTGGATGCGGAAGAAGCCGCCGCCGGAGACGACGATCTGGTCGACCTCGCCCATCTCCATGCCCGTGGCGGCGTCGCCCACGATGGCGCAGCCCACCTCGTCGCCCACGATGGCCTCCTCGATGGCGACCTTGTGGTCGAGGGCGAAGGCGGCCTCGAGGGCCTCGGCGTAGCCGGCCTCGTCGGACGCCTTGGAGACACCGATCGACGAGCCGCCGCGCGCGGGCTTCACGAAGACGGGGAAGCCGCCGCAGGCCTCGACGGCGGCAAGGGCCTCGTCGCGCGAGGCGCCGCGGTAGAGCACGCCGCACTCCGGGGAGCGCACGCCGGCCGCGGCGGCCAGGCGGTGGGAGGCGTCCTTGTCCATGCACACGGCGCTGGACATCACGCCGCAGCCCACGTACGGGATGCCGCAGGACTCGAGCAGGCCCTGGACGGTGCCGTCCTCTCCGCCCTGGCCGTGCAGCACCGGCAGGCAGGCGTCGACGGGCAGCGGCTCCAGGCCGGACGCGGTGACGAGGACCAGGCCGTGGCGGTCGCCGGAGCGTCCGGGCAGGCAGGCGACGGGCGTGCAGTCGCCGTCCTCCCAGCTGCCGTCGAGCAGCGCGTCGGCGTCGCCGGCGTAGCGCAGCCAGTCGCCGTCGCGGGTGATGCCGACGAGCTGGAGGCCGAAGCGGCCGTCGAGGGCGCGCACGACGTTGTGCGCGGACTTGCAGGAGATGTCGTGCTCGGTGGAGACGCCTCCGAAGAGGATGGCGAGCTTGGTCATGCGAGGTCCTTCCGCCTGGGTGGGAGCGTGGTGGTGTCACGGCCGAGAGGGGCGCGGCCCCTCTCGGCGCACCAATGATAGCCAGTCCCCGGCCCGATCGCAGGCGCGGCGGCGCGCCCATGGCGGCCGGTCGCCGGCCCGATCGCGGGCGCGGTGACGCGAGCGTGGCGCTGGCGGGTATAGTGTCCCAGGTACACCGAGAGAAGGAGTCCACATGTCATCCGAGCGCAAGTCACTCAAGATCCTCTGCTTCGTCAACTTCGCCGTCGCCGTCGCGTGCGCGGTGTGCGGCGTGACGAGCCTGCTGTCCGGCCCCAGCGCCCCGTGGGGCATGGCGCAGGCGGGCATCCTCGTCGTCAGCGCGGTGCTGTGCCTGAGGACCACCGGCCTGGGCATCCAGGGCGCCAACACGCCGAGGAAGGCCGACGGGGCCAAGCAGGCGGGCATCATGCAGGTCGTGTGCGTCGGCTGCGCGTGGCTCGCCGGCGTCCTCGGGACGCAGCTGGGCGGCGCGCCGCTCGACGTCCCCGTGCTCGTGGTCGAGGTGCTCGGCGTCGTCTTCGGCGTGCTCGTCACCACGTGGTCCGGCAAGGTGCTCGAGCAGGCCCGCGACTAGCGGGGCCGCAGGGGCGAAGGGACGCTCGTCCCGTGGCCGCAGGGCCGCGAGGAGACAGGGGGGCGCCCCGGCGCGCGGAGGAGTTCCGCGGGCCGGGGCGCCCCCATTCGTACGAAGGGGCGGCGTCCGCACAGGGTCGCGACCCGGGCCCGCGTCCGCGCGGCGTCAGGACCAGACGGTCATCGCGAGCGTGCCGGCGACGACGAGGGCCAGGCCCACGGCCGCCGTCCGGGACAGCCGCTCGCCGAAGACGACCCGCGCGAAGGCCACGCTCACCAGGATCGACAGCTTATCGATCTGGACGACGACGCTCACCTGGCCGGTCTGCACGGCGTAGTAGTACAGCAGCCACGACGCGCCCGTCGCCACGCCCGAGGCGACGAGGAACGCGAGCTCGCGGCCCTCAACCTGGCGCACGAGCGGCAGCTTGCCGCGACCGGCGACGATGGCCCAGGCCATGACGGCCACCACGCACGTGCGCACGGCCGTGGCGAGGTTGGAGTCAACGCCCTCGATGCCCACCTTGGCGAGCACCGACGTGAGCGCCGCGAACGCCGCCGAGAGGACCGCGAGCACGAGCCAGCGGTGTCCGCCCGCGCCCCGGACCCCTCCCTCGGCCGCGGCGTCGTCGCGCCGGCCCGCCATCATGACGGTGCCGACGAAGACGACGGCGATCCCGACGAGCTTCACGCCCAGGTGGCCCGTCTCGCCGAAGAGCACGATGGCGAGGAGCGCCGAGAGCGCCGCAGAGGACTTGTCGATGGGCACGACCTTGTTGACGTCGCCCGACGACAGCGCCCCGAAGTAGCAGATCCAGCTCGCGCCGGTGGCGAGGCCGGAGAGCGCCAGGAACAGGTACGACCTGCCGGAGATCGCGCCGAGCGCCGCGCCCAGCGAGGCCGGGCCCACCGTGACCGCCGCCATGAGCCAGGCGAAGACGAGGACGACGCAGGTGCGCAGGGCCGTCGCGACGTCGGAGTCGCAGCGGCGGATCCCGCACTTGGCGAGGATCGAGGTCAGGCCCGCGAAGGCGGCAGAGCCGGCCGCCGCAAGCACCCAGCCCATCAGGCCTCGCCGACCTCACGCCCCGCGGCCGGCTCGACGCCGGCCGCGCCCGGGTGCGCCAGCGCCTCGACGCGCTCGGAGAGCCCGAGGTACTCGACCATGCCCGCGACGGCGCGCTTGGCGCCCGCGACGGCGTGCACCACGGTCAGCGGGCCGTCCACCACGTCACCGGCCGCGAAGACGCCCGCGCGGGTGGTCATGCCCCTCTCGTCCACCTCGAGCGTGCCGCGCTCGGTGGTCGACAGGCCGTCGGTGGTGAGCACGAGCTTGTCCTTGGGGCACTGCGACGCGGCGATGATCACGGTGTCGCAGTCCACGTGCACCTCGCCGTCCTCGAAGCCGGCGATCGAGCCGTCCTCGGCGAGGACGGAGCGGCGGAAGACGCAGCCCCTCTCGTCGATGGAGACGATCTGCATGCGGCGCACGATCTCGGCGCCCTCGAGCTCGGCGTACTCGACCTCCTCGGAGCTCGCGGAGATCTCGTCGGCGCGGGCGTAGAGCGTCACCTTGCGCGCGCCGTGGCGCAGGGCCGTGCGCGCGACGTCCATGGCGACGTTGCCCACGCCGATGACCACGACGTCGTGGCCGATCGCGACGCTGTCGGGGTCGACCAGGTAGTCGATGCCGAAGAAGACGTTGCCGCGGGTCTCGCCGTGGACGTGCAGCTTGCGGGCGCGCCAGGTGCCCGTGCCCACGAAGACGGCGTCGTAGCCGTCGCGCAGCAGGTCCTCGATGCTGATGGCGCCGCCGATGGTGGTCGACGGCCTCACGCGCACGCCGAGCGAGCACATGATGGCTCGGTACTTCTCGACGAGCTCCCTGGGCAGGCGGAACTCGGGGATGCCGTAGCGCAGGACGCCGCCGACCTCGGCGCGCTGCTCGAAGACGGTGACCGAGCAGCCGAGCAGCGCCATCTTGATGGCGCACGTGATGCCCGCAGGGCCCGACCCGACGACGGCGACGCTCCTGCCGCAGGGCTCGGGGCGCGTCAGCTCCAGGCGGTCGAGGTAGGCCGACGAGACGAACGACTCGATGCTCGAGAAGTGCACCGGCGTGCCCTTGCGGCCGCGCACGCAGCTGCCCTCGCACTGCCCGGAGTGGTTGCACACCAGCGAGCAGACCGCGCTCAGCGGGTTGTTGTCGAACAGCAGCGCGCCGGCCTCGTCCAGGCGGCGCTCCTTGAACAGCGAGATAACCTGCGGGATGGGCGTGTGGACGGGGCAGCCGCGCTCCTGGCACATGGCACGGCGGCACCCAAGGCAGCGGTTTGCCTCCTCGACGATGTGGACCGACATGACGTTCCCCTTCCTGACGTGCTTGCGAGGCGGGCGGGACCGCAACGGGCCCCGACGCG
>CALCDK010000166.1 GCA_937900605.1 uncultured Olsenella sp. | reverse complement strand
CGCTCGCCGGCCTCGAGGCGACGGCGGCGCTCGCGGCGCACGGCCCGGACCACCTCGCGCACGGGCTGCACGCAGCCGAGCTCGCCGTTGGCGAGCTCGACGGAGACGAGCTCGGTGTCGGGCCGCAGGACGCGCTCCACGTCGTCGGCGTCCACGATGCCGTCCGGGCCGACCCCCACGACGGTGTGGTCGTGGGCCTCGGCGCAGGCGAGCACGCTCTGGTGCTCGATGGCGTCGACCACGACGTGGCCGTCAACGGCGGCGAAGGCGAGGTTGTTCGCCTCGGTGGCGCCGGCGGTGAAGGTCACCGCGCCCGGGCGCGCGCCGATGGCGTGGGCCACCTGGGCGCGGGCGCGCTCGAGGTCGTCGCGCACGGCGCGGGCGAGCGCGTAGGGCGCCGAGGGGTTGTGGAAGCGTCCCGTGAGGTACGGCAGCATCGCCTCGAGGACGAGGGGGTCCATCGGCGTCGCCGCAGCGTAGTCGAGGTAGGCGCCCGTCACGGGGCTGTCGTCGCGCGCGTGGCTGTCGTCGCTGGTCATGACCTGGGGTCCCTCTCGTCTCCGATCTTGAGGTTCTGGAAGCGCTGCGAGATGAACTCGTCCGAGTAGGTCTCGTCGACCCACTCCTCGAACGCGTTGGCGGGCGGCACGCCCTCGTCGCGCGCGGTCTTGCGGTCGAAGCACACGAGCGTCATGGCGATGTCCGCCACGAGGTAGACGGTCACGAGCGTCACGAAGAGCGCCTGACGCCGAGAGGTGGGCATGCCGATCTGGTAGAGCAGGCGCGGCATGACCAGGCGGCACCACACGAGCCCGAGGACGCCCCAGAAGAACAGGAAGCGCCAGGCGACCCACTGCGTGATGTGGTCGGGAAGGTAGGCGTACGTCCAGGACTCGGCGTCGAAGAGGACCTCCATGCCCCAGCCGGTGACCTGCTCGAGCAGGCCGCCCACGACGGCCGAGACGAGGAACACCTGCCAGGCCCGCGCGTGGTGGCGGCGCAGCTGGAAGCTCAAGACGGTGAGGAGCACGCACCCGCACCCGTACAGCGGCGAGAAGGGCCCCCACACCAGGCCGACGCGGTTCTCGGTGAGGCCGGCAGTGAGCAGCATCCAGACCTCCTCGACGAGCAGGCCGCCTATGCAGCAGATGAGGAAGACGATCACGACCTGGTACCAGCCGAGCCTGAGGTGGTCGAGGTACTCGTCGACGGCGTCACCCGACGCGCGCCAGCGCGCGAACAGCCGGCCGATGCCGTGCTGGCGGGAGGCGCGGGCCATCTCGCGCTCGAGGACGTCCTCGGACTCCTCCTTGGCGCTCTGGGCGGCGCGCACGTCGTCCTCG
>CALCDK010000165.1 GCA_937900605.1 uncultured Olsenella sp. | reverse complement strand
GCCGCCGTACTCGTGGGTCCAATCCCAGCAAGCGTCGACAAACTTGTCGCGACCAATCTCAAGGCGGCTGATGCCCTCACTCTTGAGCTTCTTGTCGACCTTGGTCTGCGTGGCGATGCCGGCGTGGTCGGTGCCCAGGATCCAGCGGGTGGAGCGGCCGCGCATGCGGTTGTAGCGCACGAAGGCGTCCTGGATGGTGTCGTCCATGGCGTGGCCCATGTGCAGGATGCCGGTCACGTTGGGGGGCGGGATGACGACGGTGCAGTCGCCTACGCCCTTGCTGCGCTGGTAGCAGCCGGCGTCAACCCACTTCTGGATGAGCCCGGGCTCGGCCGACTGGGGGTCATAGGTCTTGGGCATCTCTTCCACGGTGCGTCCTCTCGCGTGTTCGCGGTATAACAGCCCCATAGGATACCACGCCGCTGCGGCCACGAGGACAGGGGGCACCCGCATGCAGACGCTCTTCGACGCGCACCTCCACGCGGCATGGGCCCGCGACCTGCCCGGCCTCGCGCGGGACTGCGCCGGGTCGGGCCTGGCGGCCCTGGCCGTGACCACGACGCCGCGCGAGTACCTCGAGGCCCGCCGCGCCCTGAGTCCCGACGCCGGCGCCGGCGCGGGCGGGCTGTGGCTGGCCCCGGGGCTGCACCCCTGGTGGGTGGCCGACGGCCATTGCGGCGAGGGGGACGTCCGGCTCGCCTGCGAGCTCGTCGCCGGCTGCCGCGTCGTGGGCGAGGTGGGCCTCGACCACTCCCCCGCCCACGTCGGCTCCGACGGCGGGGCCGCCCAGGCACGCGCCCTCCTCGCCGTGTGCCGGGCCTGCGCGCGGACGAGCGACGCCGCCTCGCCCAAGGTGCTGTCGGTCCACGCGGTGCGCAGCGCGGGGGCGGCGCTCGACGTGCTCGAGGCGTCCGGGGCGCTCGGCGCGTGCCGCTGCGTGCTGCACTGGTTCTCGGGGAGCTCCGAGGAGCTCGTGCGCGCGCGGAGGGCGGGGTGCTGGCTGTCGTTCGGCGAGCGGGCCCTAGCCACGCGGCGCGGCCGCGAGTACGCGCGCAGCTGCCCGCTCGACCGGCTGCTGCTCGAGACGGACGCGCCCGACGCGCCTGGGGCCGACCTCGCGGCCGACGACGTGGCCGCGTCGCTGCGCCGGGCCCTGGCCGAGGTGGCGCGCCTGCGCAGCATGGGGGCCGACGAGCTCGCGGGCGCGCTGGCGAGAAACGCACGCGCCCTTCTCGCCTAGGCCGCGAGCGCGCGGGACGTGCCCGGGACGGCGTGCGGGACGCATCCGGGACGTCGCGCGAGCGTCGGCACGGGCCGGCCTCTCGCCGGGGCGCGGGCGTCGGCACGGGCGGTGCGAAATCCGCGCAGGCCGGGCGGGGGCCGTCGGGGAATGCTAGAGTGGGTGCGCATCGGACTCGGCGGAACGGAGCGACATGAGGGCCCTTCGCAAGACCACGCACGTGCGCAACCCACTGACCACGACCATGCTGGCGAGCACCTCGGGCGACCTCGACCTGCCGCTCGACGACGTCGTCATCGTCTTCGCCTGCAGCGAGGGCTTCGTGCCGTACCTCTCGGTCGCCATCCAGTCGATCATCGACAACGCGAGCGCCGCGCGCCGCTACGACATCGTGGTGCTGACGCGCAACATCACGCCCGCGAGCATGATCACCCTGACGCGCCAGACCAAGTCCTTCAACGTCGGCATCGGCTTCCTCGACGTCGACGCGGCCCTCGGCGACATCGAGCTGCCGCACCACGGCCACTTCCGCCCCGAGACCTACTACCGCCTGCTCGCCCCGACGCTGCTCCCCAACGTCGACAAGGCCATCTATCTGGACTCCGACCTCGTCGTCAACGACGACGTCGCCGAGCTGTTCGACGTGGACGTCACCGGCTACCCGCTCGCGGCGACCCGCGACGCCGACACGCTCGGCCAGATTGACGGCTACGACGCCACCGTGGGGCCGTACCTGCGAGACGAGCTGGGCATGCACGAGCCGCACGACTACTTCCAGGCCGGCGTGGTCCTCATGAACCTCGCCGAGCTGCGCCGCACCGTGAGCCCCGAGCGCTTCCTGGAGATCTCGACCGAGCGCATGTGGCGCTGGCTCGACCAGGACGTCCTCAACAAGGTCGTCGACGGCAACTACGTCCGCCTCCCCATGCGCTGGAACTACCTCATGGACTGGCAGCGCCTGAGGCGCACGCACATCGTGGCCAACGCCGGCCCCGACGTGCGCCGGGAGTACGAGGCGGCGGCCGCCGACCCCGCGATTATCCACTTCGCCGGGCCCGACAACCGACCCTGGCTCTACACCGACGCCGACGGCGCGGACGTCTTCTGGCGCTACGCCATGCGCTCCCCCTACCTCGACGAGCTGCGCGGTCAGCTCGAGGAGTCGCGCGCCTCGCTGCCGGGCCTGGCCAAGCGCGTGCAGGTGCTCGTGCTCTTCAAGGGGATCATGCCCGCCTTCGACCGCATCTGCCCGCCGGGCAGCCGCCGGCGCAAGGCCGTCATCGGGAGCTACATGGCCGCGGGTGGCGCCAACATCTAGCGACCGCCCGGCGCAGGCTCCACTGTCGCACGCATCCGCCGCAGGGCCGACATGGCCCACGCCACGTGCCGAGGGGCGCGGGCGTCGCCGCGGAAGCTGGGGACGCAGACACGCGAACAAGGACGGGCCCGCCCGGCGAGAGGTGCCGGACGGGCCCGTCTGCATGACGCGGTACGGGACGCCTGCGCTAGGAGGCGTCGGCGGCCAGGCGGTGCTTGCCGTGGGCCGTGGTCAGGATGCGGGGCCTCTCGGCGCCGCCGACCGACTCGGCCGTGACCACGACGCGGGTGATGTCGAGGTCGCTCGGCATGTCGAACATGGTGTCCTGCAGCGTGGCCTCGCAGATGGCACGCAGGCCGCGGGCGCCGGTGCCGCGTGCCAGGGCCTGGCGCGCGATCTCGACGAGCGCGTCGTGCTCGAACTCGAGCTCGACGCCCTCGAGCTCGAACATGCGGCGGTACTGCTTGACGAGGGCGTTTCTCGGCTCCGTGAGGATGCTCACGAGGTCGTCCTCGGTCAGCTCGCGCGTGGAGGTGATGACCGGGATGCGGCCCAGGAACTCCGGGATCATGCCGAACTTGTGCAGGTCCTGGGGCATGACCTTGCGCATGAGCTCGTCCTCGGACGCGTCGGAGGCGCCGGCGACGTCGGAGTTGAAGCCGATGCCCTTCTTGCCGGTGCGCTCCGCGACGATCTTGTCGAGGCCGACGAAGGCACCACCGCAGATGAACAGGATGTTGGTGGTGTCGATGTGGATGAGCTCCTGCTGCGGGTGCTTGCGGCCTCCCTGGGGCGGGACGCTGG
>CALCDK010000164.1 GCA_937900605.1 uncultured Olsenella sp. | reverse complement strand
GAGCGGCACGGTCAAGTCCGACAGCCTCCAGGGCTGGATCTCCACGTACAGCAAGACCGCCGTCGTGCGTTGCGGCTGGCTGGGCGGCATCGCGCTGTCGTAGCCGCGGCCCCCGTTGTGCCCCGTCGCGCCCCCGCATCCAAGCCCGAACCCCCGAGGGCCCCACGTCTCCGGCGTGGGGCCCTTCTCGCCACGTGCGGCCTGCGTTGGGTGTCGATGCCGTCATCCTTCCCGACGGCGCGCGTATCTGTCCGTCCGACGCTTACAATTGGCGCATCCAAGCAGACGGAGGTCAGATCATGCAAGACAACAGGGAGACGCCGCGTCCCAGCGCCCGCGACCAGCGCAACCAGGCCCGGGCGCTCGTCGTCGCCTCGGTCGCGCTCACGGCCGTGCTCGTCGGTGGCTCGCTGGGCCTGTGGGCCCTCGTCAGCCACCGCCACGCGCCCGCTCCCGCCGACGGCACGGACGTCCCCGCGGTCCACGACGGCGACGCGGCCGCCGAGCCCGAGCCCCAGGCCCAGGCCGCCGGCGCCCAGCAGCTGCCCGCCGACGACCCCCGCGCCGCCGAGCTGGCCCTGGACCCCGAGCGCCAGACCGAGTGGAGCTACCACAACAACGGCGAGAAGGTCGTCTACCTCACCTTCGACGACGGCCCCTCCGCCAACACCGAGAAGATCCTCGACGTCCTGGACCAGTACGGCGCCAAGGCCACGTTCTTCGTGACCGGTCACGAGCCCGACTACCGTCCCGCCATCCGCGACGCCTACCTGCGCGGCAACACCATCGGCATGCACACCTTCTCGCACGACTACGCGTCCGTCTACGCCTCCGAGCAGGCCTACTTCGACGACCTCGACCAGGTCTCGCAGGTCGTCAAGGAGCAGATCGGCTACGTCCCGTACCTCGTGCGCTTCCCGGGAGGCGCGTCCAACACCGTCTCGGCCAAGTACAGCCCGGGCATCATGACGGCGCTGTCCCAGGACGTGCCCGCCCGCGGCTACCAGTACTACGACTGGAACGTCAGCTCCTCGGACGCGGCCGGCAACTCCGTGCCTGCGGACACCATCGTCAGCTCGTCGTGCGTCGAGGGCTACCCCAACGTCATGCTGCTCTTCCACGACTCGGGCGCCAAGACCACGACGGTCGAGGCCCTGCCGCGCATCATCGAGTTCTACCAGGAGCGCGGCTACACCTTCGCGCCCATCGACCGCTCGACGTTCGTCGTGCACCACAAGGTGGGCAACTAGCCGACGCCCCGCCTGGCGAGAGGCGCGACACCCCGCCGGGGCGAGAGGCGCCACGCCCCTCGCCCCGGCCTTCGGGCCACGACCGCATCCGCGTACGCAAGAGGGGAGGGCGGCCACGTCCCATGGACGCGGCCGCCCTCCCCATGTCGTGCCCCATCGCCCGCCGGCCACGCGCCGAGCGCCGGCCGGTCTCGCGGCGCCGCCCGGGCGCGGACGGCGCCGGGGCGCTACTCCTGCGGCTCGTCTCCCTCGGCGAACTGGGAGTTGTACAGGTCGGCGTAGAAGCCGCCCTTGGCCAGGAGCTCCTGGTGCGTGCCCTTCTCGACGATGTCGCCGTTGCGCAGGACCAGGATGACGTCGGCGTTGCGGATGGTGGAGAGGCGGTGCGCGATGACGAAGCTCGTGCGGCCCTCCATCAGCTCGTCCATGGCGCGCTGGATGAGCTCCTCGGTGCGGGTGTCGACGTTGGACGTGGCCTCGTCCAGGATGAGGGCCGGCCTGTCGGCCAGGACCGCCCTCGCGATGGTGACCAGCTGGCGCTGGCCCTGCGAGAGGTTCGTGCCCTCCTCGTTGATGACGAAGTCGTAGCCGCCGGCCAGCGTGCGGATGAAGTGGTCGCAGCGCGCGGCGTGCGCGGCGGCTTCGACCTCCTCGTCGGTGGCGTCGGGGCGGCCGTAGCGGATGTTCTCGCGGATGGTGCCGTTGAACAGCCAGGTGTCCTGCAGCACCATGGCGAACTCGCGGCGCAGCTCGGCGCGGTCCCAGTCGCGCACGTCGATGCCCTCGACGCGCAGGGAGCCCGCGTTGACGTCGTAGAAGCGCTGGAGCAGCTTGATGAGCGTCGTCTTGCCGGCGCCGGTGGGGCCGACGATGGCGACGGTCTGGCCGGGCTCGGCCACGCAGGAGAAGTCCCTGATGATGGTCTGGCCCTCGACGTAGCCGAAGCGGACGTGGTCGAACTCGACGCGGCCCTCTCGCCTGGCCGGCAGCTGCGGGCGCTGTGGCTCGTCCTCCTCGGGCGCGGCGAGGAACTCGAAGACGCGCTCGGTGGCGGCGGCCATGGCCTGCATGGTGTTGGAGACGTTGGCCAGCTGCTGGACCGGCTGCGTGAAGTTGCGCACGTATTGGATGAAGCTCTGGATGTCGCCGGGGGTCGCCTGGCCGGTGAGCGCCAGCTGCGCGCCCACCACGACGACGCCCACGTAGCCCATGTTGCCCACGAGGCTCATGAACGGCATCATCAGGCCCGAGAGGAACTGCGCGCGCCAGGCGCTCACGAAGAGGCGGTCGTTCTCCTCCTCGAAGGCGTCGACGGTGGCGTCCGCGCGGTCGAAGACCTGGATGACGCCCTGGCCGGCGAAGTCCTCCTCGACGATGCCGTTGACGCGGCCCAGCACCTGCTGCTGCTCGCGGAAGTAGCGCTGCGAGAAGCGCACGATGGTGGCGATGATGAGCACCGAGGCGGGCAGGGTGACCACCGCGACCGCCGTCAGCGGCAGCGAGATGGACAGCATCATGACGAGCACGCCGACCATCTGCGTGACGGACGTGATGAGCTGCGTGACCGACTGGTTGAGCGACTGGCCCAGGGTGTCGACGTCGTTGGTGATGCGGCTGAGCACGTCGCCCTTGCTGTGGGCGTCGAAGTAGCTCATGGGGACGCGCGCGATCTTCTCGGCGATCTCCTTGCGCATGCGGTAGCAGATCTTCTGCGTGACGCCGGTCATGAGCCAGCCCTGGATCAGGTTGCAGCCCGAGCTGGCGACGTAGAGGCCCAGCAGGAACAGCAGCGTCGTGCCGATCCAGCCGAAGTCGACGCCGCCGGTGCCGTTGACCGTGGCGACGAGGCCCTCGTAGAGCTTCGTGGTGACCGAGCCCAGGACCTTCGGGCCCACGATGTTGAACACGACCGAGCACACGGCGAAGGCCAGCGCGACGATGACGGCGACCTTGTGCCGCCCGACGTAGCCGAGGAGCCCGAGCATCGTGCCCCTGAAGTCCTTGGCCCTCTCGCCGCGGCCGTGACCGTGGCCGTGACCGTGGCCCATCCCCATGGCCTGGGGTGCCTTGGCGTCCGCCATCAGCGATCGCCTCCCTTCAGGACCGCCGCGACCTCGTCCGCGGTCAGCCCCAGCTCCTCGTCGGACAGCTGGCTCTGCGCGATCTCCAGGTACTCCGGGCAGCTGCGCAGCAGCTCCTCGTGGGTGCCCTGGCCGACCACGCGGCCCTCGTCCAGGACCAGGATCTCGTCGGCGTGCATGACGGTGGCGATGCGCTGCCCCACGACGACGAGGGCGGCGTCGGTCACGCTGCGGGAGAGCTCCTCGCGCAGCGCGGCGTCGGTCTTGTAGTCGAGCGCCGAGAAGGAGTCGTCGAACACGAGGACCTCCGGGCGCTTGGCCAGGGCGCGCGCGATCGAGAGGCGCTGGCGCTGGCCGCCGGACACGTTGGTGCCGCCCTGGCTGATCTCGGACTGCCAGCCGCCCTCGCGGCCCTCGACGAACTCGGTGGCCTGCGCGACGCGCGCGGCCTCGCGCATGGCCTCGTCGTTCACGTCGCCGGCGAACTTGAGGTTGGACTCGACGGTGCCCGAGAAGAGCCTGCCCTGCTGGGGCACGTAGCCGATGCGTCGCCTCAGCTCCGACAGGGACATGTCGCGCACGTCCACGCCGTCGAGCAGGACCTGTCCGGAGGTGGCGTCGTACAGGCGCGGGATGAGCTGGACCAGCGTGGACTTGCCGCAGCCGGTGGAGCCTATGATGGCCGTTATGTGGCCCGGGCGCGTGGTGAACGACACGCCGGACACGACGTCGGCGTCGGAGTCGGGGTAGTGGAAGCCCACGTTGCGGAAGCACAGCTCGCCGCGCGGGGCGTCGGCGGCCGGGACCTTGGGCTCGGCGGGGTCGGCGATGCTCACGGCGCACTCGTCGACCTCGGCCACGCGCTCGGCGGCGACCTCGGCGCGCGGCAGCACCACGCTGACCATGGTGAAGATCATGAACGCCATGACGATCTGCATCGTGTAGGACATGAACGCCATCATGTTGCCGACCTGCATGACGCCGTCGCTGACGCCGTGCGAGCCGAACCAGACGATGAGGACGGAGACGCAGTTCATGACGAACATCATGAGCGGCATCATGAACGACATGGCGCGGTTGGTGAACAGCTGGGTGCCCATGAGCTCGCGGCTCGCGTCGTCGAAGCGGTCGAGCTCGTGCTGCTGGCGGCCGAAGGCGCGGATGGGCATGACGCCGTCGAGCATCTCCCTGGAGACCAGGTTGACGCGGTCCACGTAGGTCTGCATGCGCTTGAACTTGGGCATGGTGAGGCCCATGAGCACGCCCACGACTGCGGCCACGGCCAGCACGGCCACGCCGATGGTCCACTCGAGGCCCGTGGAGGTGGCCAGGACGCGGACCATGGCCACGACGCCCATGATCGGCGCGTAGAGGACCATGCGCATGACCATGGTGGCGGCCATCTGGATCTGCTGGACGTCGTTGGTGCAGCGCGTGATGAGCGACGCCTGCGAGAACTGCCCCACCTCGGCGGGGGAGAGGCGCATGACCTTGGCGAAGGTCTGGCGGCGCAGGTCGCGCGCGATGATGGCCGCGGTGTGCGACGCGAAGGCGCCCGTGGCCACCGTGGCCACGAGGCTCACGAGGCACAGGCCGAACATGGTGGCCGAGGTGCGGGCCAGGTAGTCGTTCTGGATCTTGGCGGCGTCGATGCCCTGCGCCTCGTACTCGGCGCGGACGAAGGCAATGGCGCGCTGGGAGACGAGGCTGCCGGCCATGCTGCCCATGGAGTCGGCCATCTGGCCGACGTTGGCCGCGAGCTGCTCGCCCGTGACCATGCCGGCGTCGTGGGCGGCGCGCAGCTGGTCGAGGGTGAGCGGGGCGCCCCCGGGCATGCCCTCGGCGCCGAGCGCGGAGGCGTCGACGCCCTGCCCCAGGGCGAGGACGGCGGTCTCGGGCAGGCCCATGGCCTCGGCCACGTCGCCGTCGGCGGAGCGCTGCTCGCGGGTGCCCTGGAACGTGCGGACGCCCTCGGCGTCGGCGGGGCCGTAGCAGCCCTCGACGAGCGCGCGGTCGCCCTCGCCCATGAACATCTCGAGGTCCGAGAGGGACTGGGCGCGGATGGTGTCGGGCACGGGCGACTCGATGCCGCCCTGCTGGATGCCCACGTCGACGATCTCGCTCATGTAGTTGGGCAGCGCGAGGTCGGCGTTGGCGGTGATGACGAGCAGGGCCAGGACGGCGAGAAGCGCCTTCACGTGGCCCTTGAAGAGCCTGATGATCCTCACTCGGCCTCGCCGTCTTCCATGAGGTCGCCGGTGCGGCGCATGATGCGGACGAGCTCGCTGGCGTCGTGCTCGCCGAGCTTCTTCAGGTACCTCGCGATCGCGGCGTCGCGGCGCTTGCGGTGGTCGTCGGCCAGCTCGAAGCCCGACAGCGTGAGCCTCACGTCGACGCGTCTGCGGTCGTCCTCGGAGTGCGAGCGGGTGATGAGGCCCTTCTCCTCGAGGCGGCGCAGGATGTTGGCCACGCGCGCGCTCGAGACGTGCACGTAGTCGGCCAGCTCGCTCGGCGTGAGCGTCTTGGTCTCCGACATGTACAGGGCCCTGATGACCCCCATCTCGCCGTGCGCGGTGTTGCGCACGAGCGGCATGACGGAGCCCCCGATCCTTGGGAACTGGTCGACGAGCTCCTTCGCGAGCCTCTCGTAGATGGTCTCCTCGTCGTACATTGCGTCGTACATTCGATCCCCCTAATGGTGTTAGTACCTAGTACCAAAAGACATTTTCCCGTCATGCGGCGTCGTATGCGCGGGGGAGCGGTTCTGACACACAGATCACACGTTGCTTTCAACCCGCTTTAAGGCGCGGCCCTCGCGTCGGCCCGAGGCGCCCGCCCCGCGCCCGCGGCCACGCGGCCTTCGCCACGTGCCGCCCCCGTGTCGCCCCCCGCGCGGCGCTTCTCGCCGCCGCTGTCTTGTCACCTGTAAAGCGAGGTGTATACTTGGCGCCGCAACCCACGCGACAGTAAGGAGCGGCATGCTGACGGAAGCTATGCGCGCGGAGGCCCAGCGCCTCAAGTCCGAGAAGAACGCGATCGTCCTGGCCCACTACTACGCGGACCCGGAGGCCCAGGAGCTGGCCGACCACGTCGGCGACTCGTTCGCCCTCGCCCGCCTGGCCGCCACGCTCGACTGCCAGACGCTCGTCTTCGCCGGCGTGCGCTTCATGGCCGAGAGCGCCAAGCTCCTCTCGCCGGGCAAGCGCGTGCTCATGCCCAGCCCCAAGGCGGACTGCCCCATGGCGCACATGGTGGTGCGCAAGACCATCGACGACGTGCGCGCCCAGTACGGCGACGACCTCGCCATCGCGTGCTACGTCAACTCCGACTCGCAGATGAAGGCTTGGTCCGATGTCTGCGTCACGTCCTCCAACGCGGTGCGCGTCGTCTCGTCGCTGCCGCAGCGCAACGTGCTGTTCATCCCGGACCGCCACCTGGGCCGCTACGTGGCCCAGCAGGTGCCCGAGAAGAACGTCGTCCTCAACGACGGCTGGTGTCCCATCCACCAGGGCATCAGGGTCGAGGAGGTCCGCGACCTCGTCGACCGCCTGCCCGGCTGCGAGGTCCTCGCGCACCCCGAGTGCGGCCCGGAGGTCCTCGAGCTCGCCGACTTCGTGGGCTCCACGTCCCAGATGATCGAGCGCGCCGCCCAGAGTCCCGCGCGCGACATCGTGGTCCTCACCGTCCACGGCGTCGTCGCGGCGATGGAGGGGGCCTGCGCCGGCCAGGGCAAGCGCTTCCACTTCCCGCGCACCCTGCCGCTGTGCCCGGACATGGCCTGCATCAGCGCCGAGCGCGTCCTGGCGTGCCTGCGCGACGGGACCGGCGAGGTCGGCCTGCCCGGCCCGGAGGTCGCCGAGGGCGCCCGCCGCGCACTGGCCCGCATGCTCGAGCTGGGGAGGTAGCGCCATGACGGACTGCGCCAAGAGGGGCGCCGCGTCCCGGCCGGGCGCCGGTGCCGGGCCCTGCGACCTGCCCGGGGCCGACCGCGTCGTGCGCTGCGACGTCGTCATCGTCGGCTGCGGCGTCGCGGGCCTGTACTGCGCGCTTAACCTGCCCTCCGCCCTCAACGTCGTGCTCCTGAGCAAGGAGGACGTGGCCAGCTGTGACTCCATGCTTGCGCAGGGTGGCATCTGCGTCCTGCACGACCGCGACGACTACGAGGCCTTCTTCGAGGACACCCTGCGCGCGGGCCACTACGAGAACCGCCTGGAGAGCGTGGACATCATGATCCGCGCCAGCCGCGCGGTCATCGACGACCTCGTCGCCCGCGGCGTGCGCTTCGAGCGCCGCGAGGACGGCAGCCTCGACTACACCCGCGAGGGCGCCCACTCGCGCCCGCGCATCCTCTACCACGAGGACGTCACGGGCGAGGAGATCACCACCCACCTGCTGGAGTGCGTGCGCGACCTGCCGGGCGCCACCATCATGGAGCACACCTGCATGACGGACCTCGTCGAGGGCTTCGGCCCCGACGGCCGCCGCGAGTGCCGCGGCGTCGTCGCGCGCGACGCCGAGGGCCGCACCGTCGTGTTCGAGGCGGACGCCACGGTGCTCGCCACCGGCGGCGTGGGCGGCCTCTACGAGCACTCCACCAACTACCCGTGCCTGACGGGTGACGGCTGCCGCATCGCGGCCGAGCACGGCGTGCTCCTCGAGCACATGGACTACGTCCAGATCCACCCCACCACGCTGTGGACCCGCGAGCCGGGCCGCGCCTTCCTCATCTCGGAGTCGGCGCGCGGCGAGGGCGCGGTGCTGCTCGACGACGACGGCAACCGGTTCTGCGACGAGCTCCAGCCGCGCGACGTCGTCACCGCCGCGATCCGCGAGCAGATGGCGCGCACCGGGGCCGAGCACGTGTGGCTCTCGTTCCGCGACGTCCCCGAGTCGGAGGTCCGCGGTCACTTCGCGCACATCTACGAGCGCTGCCTCGAGGAGGGCTACGACATCTGCCGCGAGCCGGTGCCCGTGGTCCCCGCGCAGCACTACTTCATGGGCGGCATCCACGTGGACAGCGACTCGCAGACCACGCTGCGCCACCTCTTCGCGGCGGGCGAGACCTGCTGCAACGGCGTCCACGGCCGCAACCGCCTGGCGTCCAACAGCCTGCTGGAGTCCCTCGTGTTCGCCCAGCGCGCTGCCGACAAGATCATGCGCGACCGCTTCGCGGGCGACACCCGCTCGCAGGTGGCGGCCGCGGCGTCCGACGTCCGGGGGCAGCGCCTGCCGTCCGGCGTCCGAGAGGAGACCCGATGAGCGACCCGATGGTCCGCATGCAGATGGACGAGCACATCCGCGCGGCGCTGAGGGAGGACATGCCGTTCGGCGACGTGTCCACTGCGGCGGTCATGCCCGAGGCCAGGCCGGGGCGCGTGAGCCTCATCGCCAAGGCCGACGGCGTCATCGCCGGCCTGTGGGTCTTCTCGCGGACCTTCGAGCTCATCGACCCGGCCACGCACGTCGACCTGCGCGTCGCCGACGGCGACCCCGTCGAGAGGGGCCAGCTGCTCGCGGTGGTCGAGGGCGACGTGCGCGTCCTGCTCGAGGGCGAGCGCGTCGCGCTCAACTACCTGCAGCGCATGAGCGGCATCGCCACCTACACGAGCCGCATCGCCCGCGCCCTGGAGGGCAGCGGCACCACGCTCGTGTGCACCCGCAAGACCACGCCCGGCATGCGCCTGTTCGAGCGCGAGGCCGTCCGCCTGGGCGGCGGCTCGCTGCACCGCTACGGCCTGTCGGACTCCGTGATGCTCAAGGACAACCACATCGACGCCGCCGGTGGCGTGCGCCAGGCCGTCGAGGCCGCCCGCGCCAGCGCCCCCTTCACCGACAAGGTCGAGGTGGAGTGCGAGAGCCTCGACATGGTCCGCGAGGCCGTCGAGGCCGGTGCCGACATCGTCATGCTCGACAACATGGACCACGACGCCATGGTCGAGGCCATCGCCTGGATCGACGGCCGCGCGCAGACCGAGGCCTCCGGCAACGTCGACGCCGACAACGCCGCCTCCTACGCCGACCTGGGCGTCGACTTCGTCTCGTGCGGCGCGCTCACGCACTCCGCGCCCATCCTGGACCTCTCGCTCAAGCACCTCGAGGTGCTGGCGTGACCAGCCGCGGCGACACCGGCAGGGTCCCGTCCGCGGGTCCCGACCCCGACCGGCTCCGCGCGTCCGGCCCCGAGCGCCGCACCCCGGGAGACCTGAGGCGCGAGAAGATCCTGCGCACGCTCTCTGAGGCCAGCTACCCGCTGTCGGGCTCCGCGCTCGGCCGCGCCTGCGACGTGAGCCGCCAGGTCGTGGTCCAGGACGTCGCGCTCCTTCGCACCCAGGGCTGGCCCATCGAGTCCACCAACCGCGGCTACGTCCTCGAGCGCGAGGCCACGCGACCCTCTCGCCTCTTCAAGTGCCACCACTCCGTGGACCAGACGGCCGAGGAGCTCAACACCATCGTCGACCTGGGCGGGCACGTGCGCGACGTGTTCGTGAACCACCGCGTCTACGGCCGCCTCTCGTGCGAGCTGGGCATCGCGAGCCGCCGCGACGTGGCCACCTACGTCGACCAGATCGAGACGGGCAAGTCCTCGCCGCTCATGCTCATCACGAGCGGCTACCACTTCCACCACGTGACCGCCGACGCCCCCGAGGTCCTCGACGAGATCGGTCGAGCCCTCGGCGAGAAGGGCCTGCTCGCCGAGATGACCGACTACGAGAGGCGCACGTTCCTGTCATAGTGCCGGCCGCCCGGGGCCGCCGCGTGCGGCCGGCGCCTGGTCGGGCGCGCGTCGGGCAGCTGCGTAGGCGACGGCCGCGACGTGGGTATACTTTCCGTTCAGGCCACGAGCTTCGGGAGGTATGCAACGTGGAGGACGTCAGGCCCTCGGTCCCGCGCACGCCCACGCAGGCGGTGCTGCGCATCGTCTCTCTCACCATGGCGCTCATCGGCGCCATCGTCCTCGTCGGGGGAGTCGTCCTGCTCGTCGGGGACTCCGAGCTGGGCATCCCCAGCGGCGACGTCTGGATGGTCGCCACCTTCGGCGTCATCCTGCTCGTGGTCGCCGGGCTGCTGCTGCTCACCGCCGTGCTCGGCATGGCGGCCTCGGACAACTCCGCGCGGGTGGGGCCGTACCGGTTCCTGTGCTACCTCGTCGGCCTCGTGGTGCTCGTCGCCATCGTCTGGGGCTGGGGCATGGGGACGTTCATCCTGTTCAACCCCGTCGTACTCACCACCACCATCGTCTACGTGCTGGTCTGCTCCACGCTGGCCGACAAGGTCCAGGAGGAGCACGACCACGGCGTGCACGGCGAGATGTTCCTGCGCTCGCGCCACCAGAGGTCCCTGCACCTGTTCGCGGAGGTCCTCCTCGTCAAGGGCGCCATGACGGCGGTCGTCGTCGGCGTGCTGCTCGTGGCGATGGTCGCCTCGGGCGAGGGCACGGTCATCACGTTCACCGGCGTCGACGTGCAGGTGGACTCGTCGCTCGTCGCAATAGGGGCCATCGGGGCGTTCGCCGCGCTGGTCGACCTGGGCGTCGGGCTCCTTGGCATCTGGGGCTCCAACAGGCCGTTCAAGATCAAGCCGTTCTTCGTGGTGAGCGTCGTCGCGGTGACGTTCGACGTGGTCCGGGCGGCGCTGTGCGTCGCGTTCCGCGGCCTGGCCATGGTGCCCGTGGACCTCGTGGTCGACGCGCTGTTCATGGGCCTGTGCGCGCTTCTCGCCTGGAAGATCATGCGCCAGCCCCCGATGCTCGGCGCGGTGAACGAGATCCTCGCCACCTCGAGCGAGCTGCTGGACTAGCCCGCGGCTGGCTGCGATGCCGGGGCGCGTGGCTGGCCAAGGCGACCGGGGCCGGACCCGACTTCTCGTCAGGTCCGGCCCCGGTCTCGTCATGGCCGCAGCGCGTGGCGCGTGCCCCGCGCTGCGGCCGTCGTGGCGCCTCTCGTCCTACGCGGTGAGGTCGAGCTCCATCAGGCGGGCGATGGAGACGATGTAGACCTTGAGCGCGCGGCGCAGGTGCTCCTCGCTCACGCCCTCGTCTGGGCCGTGCTCCATGCCGACGAAGTCGGGCTCGGGCTCGGCCGGCTCGTGCGGGCCGAAGGCGCAGGCGCGCTTGAAGTGGCGCGCGTAGGTGCCGCCGCCGATGGTGTAG
>CALCDK010000163.1 GCA_937900605.1 uncultured Olsenella sp. | reverse complement strand
CCCATCGCGCCTCAGAAGCCTGCCGACCTCGAGGTCGCTCCTGCCCCTGACGTCCCGGCCTTCTACCAGAAGCCCGCTCCCGCGGCGCCCGCGCCCGAGCAGCCTGCCGCGGCCGAGCCCGTGACTCAGCCCGTCGTACCTGCGCCCGAGCAGCCCGTCGAGCCCGCGCCCGCGACTCAGCCCGTCGTACCTGCGCCCGAGCAGCCCGTCGAGCCCGCGCCTGCACCCGCCGACGCCCCCGCGTCGTCCGCGATTCCGGCTCCGCCGGTGCCGACGCCCGACGACGACGCGCAGGCATAGCGCATTCGAGTCCCCACCAGGGGCGACGTCCTTCGGGCGCCGCCCCTTTCTCGTGTCTCGCGTCCCTCACGCTTGTGAAGAACCGGTGGTGCGCGCAGTTCCCGAACAACTGCCGACCCACGCGCGCAGCATGTGCGACGGGCGAGAATAACAGCAGGTGAAACCCAGTATGGTGTGTGCTGTGCGGATGCTGTCCGTGGTCACGTCTAGGCTTGGAAAAAGACGTCGAGAGGGACGGGCGTCAGTGGGTGACGGTCTGCCGGGGCTCATGTGGTAAGATTCTCGGTCGAACCTTTCCTGCTTCGGGTGCCCCTTCACTTCCCGAAGCCATTAGCCCAGAGGAGGTGACACACATGAAGGCCTATGAACTGCTGTTCTTCGTCGACCCCGCGTGCGATGAGGAGACCCGCGCTGGCGTTATGAAGCGCATCGAGGTCGCCATCACTGCCGAGGGCGGTGCCGTCGACAATGTCGAGGACTGGGGCAAGCGCAAGCTCGCCTACGAGATCGACAACCTCACCGAGGGTGACTACACCCTCATCAACTTCCACGCAGACCCCACCCAGATCGCCGAGCTCGACCGAGTTCTGCGCATCAACGACGCTGTCAAGCGTCACATGGTCGTCCGTCGCGTCGACAGGGACTAAGTGCGAAGTGCGGGCCCGTGGCCCGCGTGTGAGAGGAAGTGCGAAATGAGCATCAACAGGGTCATCATCTCGGGCAACCTGACCAGGGATCCGGAGCTTCGTGCCACCAACAGCGGCTCGAGCATCCTTTCCTTTGGCGTTGCCGTCAACGACCGTCGTCGCAACCAGCAGACGGGCGAGTGGGAGGACGTTCCCAACTTCGTGGACTGCGTCGTGTTCGGCGCTCGCGCCGAACCGCTTTCCCGCTTCCTCTCCAAGGGTTCGAAGGTTGCCATCGAGGGCAAGCTTCGTTACAGCTCTTGGGAGACGAAGGACGGCCAGCGCCGCAGCAAGCTCGAGGTCGTCGTCGACGAGGTCGAGTTCCTCTCCCCGAGGAACCAGCAGGGTGGCGGCAACCCCGCCTTCCAGCAGGCCCCGGCGTACGGCGCTCCGCAGCCCAACTACTCCGCTCCCGTCCAGGCCCCGCCGTCGGCTGACGTCTACGACGAGGATATCCCCTTCTAACCACGGGTGGCACCTCTGCCACCAATAGAAAGGCATTCAGACATGGCTCAGCAGAAGCAAGACTTTCAGCGCCAGCCGCGTCGCAAGTACTGCCAGTTCTGCAAGGAGGAGACCGAGTACATCGACTACAAGGATGTGCAGCTTCTCCGCAAGTTCATGACCGATCGCGGCAAGATCAAGCCCCGTCGCGTCACTGGCGCCTGCACGCAGCATCAGCACGACATCGCGCTCGCCATCAAGCGTGCGCGTGAGATGGCCCTCCTGCCCTACACCGTCCCCGTGGTCTCCAGCCGCGGTGGCCGTAGCCGCGGTTAAGGCCTAGCGTCTCGAGAGACGAGCGAGCAGTGAGCGGCTGGTCGAACATCGACCGTCCCTCCGACCCGAGGAAGGCCGAGGGGGGACTGCAGCGAGCCCCAGAGGGGGCAGGACGGTCTGGACGTATATCGTCCACAGCGCCCCACCCCTCACACGGGACTCACGCCTGCGGTCTCCGGTCTCATCCTCTGCGTTCTCGGCAGCGTGATGGCATCATCCGCGATGACCGTCTTCGCTGCGCTGTTCGTTGGTTATGGCTACGCGCTCTGCAAGCGCATGGGCAGCTTCCGTCAGAGGCTGCTCGCCGTGGTGCTCTCTGTGGCACCCGTGCTTGTCCTGAGCGTTGGCCAGGATCTCGCCATTGTCGCGGGATCCGTCGTGGTCTGCCTGTTCAGCGTCGTCATCGCCCATGTCTTCCTTGACGGGAAGATGACGGCCGGCATGAGCTGCCTCCTTGTGGGGCTTCTCGCGCTCTCCCATCTTGCTGCGGACTCCGCACTCGCAGCAAGCCAGGGAACCTCGCTGAACACCGTGATGTCTCAGCTCATGACCACTGTCCAGCAGGATCTGGGCAGCGGCTCCATCGCCGAGCTCGCGCAGATGCAGGCCATGAGCGGTCTGGTCGAGCTCCTCTGGCCGTCATCCTACGTGGTGACCGGCCTCCTGGAGTTTCTCTTCGTCAGGTTCGGCGCACGTCTTGCCGTGAACCGAGTCGGCGCCGAGAAGACCGGGTCCGTCAGCCTCGTCGACTTCGACCTCCCCCTTTGGGTGGTCGCGGTCTTCGTCGTCGCCATCGCCGGCGTCGCCCTGGAGCTCTCGCTTCCGCAGGGCTCCCACGTGGTCCTCATGGTCGCCACCAACCTGCTGGTGTCCGTGAGGTTCGCGTTCGCGGTGCAGGGCCTCGGCCTCCTCGTCTGGTTCTTCAGGCACAGGGGCATCCGCGGCATCCTGCCCGTCCTCGTCGGCTTCCTGGCACTCTATCTTGAGATGCAGTTCTTTGTTCTCACCGTAGTCGGGCTCGTGGACGTCTGGGCCAACTTCCGTCACCTCGACCGTGGCGGGCACCAGGTCCACGAGGGTCCGGCAGTGCAAGACTAAGGGTCGGCTCCGGCCGACTGACCGAAGGAGTATCCCATGAAAGTCATCCTCTTGGGTGAGCTTCGGGGCAAGGGCGGCGAGGGTGACGTCGTAGACGTCGCCCAGGGCTACGCGGAGAACTACCTGTTCCCCAACAAGGTCGCCCTGCCTGCTACCCCGGGCAACATCAAGCAGCTCGAGGAGCGTCGTCACAACATCGAGAAGCGCGAGGCTGAGCGCATCTCCAACGCTGAGGCGACCAAGGCTGCCATCGACGGCAAGTCCGTCACCGTTGACGCCAAGATCGGCGACGAGGGCCAGCTCTTTGGTTCCGTCACCCCTGCTCAGATCGCTGCCGCGATCAAGGAGCAGCTCGGCGTCGAGGTCGATCACAAGCGCATCGGCCGCGGCAACGCCATCAAGACCTCCGGCAAGCACGCCGTCGAGGTCAACTTCTACCGTGAGATCTCCGCTGTCGTCAACGTCCTTGTCGGCGTTGTCGAGGAGGAGGCCGCGGAGGAGGCCGAGGAGTCCGTCGAGGACGCCGAGGTCGAGGCCGTCTCCGAGGAGACCGCCGAGTAGCTCGCCGTTTTCGACGGCTGCTCGTCTGACCAGTGCCGACATCACGTCGGCCGACGTCAGGCTCATGTAAGCGAACGCCCCGCGCGTCCTGGTGACGTGCGGGGCGTTTCCTGTTGGGGTTGATTGGACAGGGCGTTTACCTGCGATAATGCGTCACGAATGTGCTGGCGGCGCGGCGCGGGGCATGTCCTTCTCGTCGCGGCGCCCTGTAAGCGGATGTCACGCGTCTTGTTGAAAAGCCGCTTTGCCGTCGCAATCTCGATTGTCGAAAACGTCGAAAAGACGAGAATACGCCGCTGAGACATGGTGAGCTTTCATCATCGACCCCCGTGTCACGTGAAACATGCATGTCGGTCATGAACGTCGTGATCGGTCGTGGTGAAAGCCAACTGGAAGTCATCGCCCGTCGCGCCCGGCTAGAATAGTCAGCGCAGCCGGTCGCGCCGGCTCCATGCACCGCACGCAAGTTCTCTAGGAGGGGCTGTGGACACCACCGAGTACGACGTCAACCCAACGCGCATGACCGCGCAGACAGATGCCGCCATGCCCCAGGACCCCGAGGCGGAGGCCTCGGTCCTCTCCGCGATGATGATCTCGCCCGAGGCGCTCCAGGAGTGTCTCATCGACCTCGAGTCGGACGACTTCTACTTCCCCTCCAACCGCACCACGTTCCTCGCCATGCGTGACATGTTCGACAAGAACATGCCCATCGACACCATCTCGCTCGCCGACTACCTCAAGTCCTCTGGCGAGCTCGAGCGAGTGGGCGGCCGCAGCTTCCTGCTCGGCCTGGGTAACAACTCCCTGGCGCTCGTCGGCTGGCGCCGCCACGTCGAGATGCTCCACCGTGACACGACACTGCGCAAGATGATCAGCGCCTCGGCCCAGATCACGGCCTTGGCCTATGATGCCCCGGAGGACACCAAGGAGGTCGTCGACCGCGCCGAGAAGATGCTCCTGGACGTCACCAACCGCGACGTTCACAAGAACGAGCAGTCCCTCGAGGAGATCATGGCCGACCTCTACGAGGAGCTCGGCGAGGCGGCCGCCAATTCCACCGACCAGCTCGGCGTCTCCACGGGCTTCCCCAAGATCGACGAGTGCCTGCTCGGTCTTCGCCCGGGCCAGATGGTCGTCCTGGGCGCTCGACCTGGCGTCGGCAAGACGTCATTCTCGCTGAACCTGGCCACCAACGCGGCCTTCAACGGCGCTTCCGTCGCGTTCTTCTCGCTCGAGATGTCCAAGATCGAGATCGCGCAGCGCCTGCTGGCCGCAAACGCCCGCGTGGGCCTCCAGGAGATCCGCTCTGCGCGCATCCGCAACGAGCAGTGGCCGCAGATCCTCCAGGCCACCAACGACCTCTCGCAGCTCGACATCATGATCGACGACACCCCGGGCACCACCGTCACGGAGATCCGTGCCAAGGCCCGTCGAATCCTGCGCGGCAAGGAGCTCGGCCTGGTTATCATTGACTACCTGCAGCTCCTCTCGCCGCCTGCCGGCCGTCGCTCGGACAGCCGCCAGACCGAGGTCTCCGAGATGTCGCGTGGCATCAAGATCATGGCCAAGGACCTGGGCGTCCCCGTCATCGCGCTGTCGCAGCTGAGCCGTGTCGTCGAGAACCGCACGGGCAAGCGCCCGCAGCTCTCCGACCTGCGAGAGTCCGGCGCAATCGAGCAGGACGCCGACATCGTCGCCTTCCTCGACCGCTCGATGAGCGAGGACGAGGCCGCGCGCGAGGACCGTCCGCCCATGAACGAGACGACCTTCATTATCGCCAAGAACCGCTCCGGCGCCCTGGCTGACATCCCGCTCACGTTCCTGCCCGGCTCGACCAAGTTCGTGGAGGTGGACCAGTTTCACGACTAGCGCTTCCGGCCCCACTCACGCGCAGGTCGCAGGGGTCGTATAATGGGTCAGTAAGTGTATAGACTTCTGTCGAGAGGTTGTTCTATGTCGGCTACAGTACTCGTTGGCACTCAGTGGGGAGACGAGGGCAAGGGCAAGGTCACTGACCTCATCTCCGGCGACTTTGACGTTGTCTGCCGTTACGCGGGTGGTGCCAACGCGGGCCACACGGTCATCGCCAACGGCAAGAAGCTCGCCCTGCACCAGGTTCCGTCGGGCGTGATGTACGAGGGCACCTACCCGGTCATCGGCAACGGCTGCATCGTTGACCCCGAGATCCTGCTGTCCGAGATCGACATGCTCGCCGAGCAGGGCATCTCCGCCGACAACCTCAAGATCTCCGGCAACGCGCACATCGTCATGCCCTACCACAAGGACCTCGACGGCGCGCACGAGAAGAAGCTTGGCAAGAACCTCATCGGCACCACCAAGCGCGGCGTCGGCCCGTGCTACATGGACAAGATGAACCGCACCGGCCTGCGCATCCAGGACATGCTCGACGAGAAGATCTTCCGCGAGAAGCTCGAGGCGGCCCTGGCCTACACCAACCCCATTCTCGAGAAGGTCTACGAGATGCCCACCTACACCGTGGAGCAGATCTGCGAGACCTACCTCCCGTACGCCGAGCGCATCCGCCCGTACATCGTCGAGAGCTCCCGCTTCCTCAACGACCAGCTCGAGTCCGGCAAGTCCGTCCTGTTCGAGGGCGCCCAGGCCACCATGCTCGACATCGACCACGGCACCTATCCGTTCGTGACCTCCTCCAACTGCACCGCTGGCGGCGCGGTCACCGGCTCCGGCGTCGGCCCCACCAACATCCAGCGCGTCCTGGGCATCGCCAAGGCCTACCTCACCCGCGTCGGCTCCGGTCCCTTCCCGACCGAGCTGTTCGACGAGACGGGCGACCTGCTCGGCGAGGTCGGCCACGAGTACGGCGTGACCACGGGCCGCAAGCGCCGCTGCGGCTGGTACGACGGCGTCGTCGTCAACTACGCCGCCCGCGTCAACGGCCTCACCGACCTTGCCATCACCAAGCTCGACGTCCTCGGCTGCCTTGACGAGATCAAGGTCTGCGTGGCCTACGAGTGCGACGGCGTTCGCTACACCACCGTCCCGGAGCACCAGGGCGTCTTCTACCACGCCAAGCCCGTCTACGAGACGCTGCCCGGCTGGAAGTGCGACATCTCCGGCGTCCGCAACTTCTACCAGCTCCCGCGCGAGGCCAAGGACTATATCGACTTCCTCGAACAGCTCGCCGGCGTCCGCGTCTCCATCATCACGGTCGGTCCCGACCGCGAGCAGACCATCGATCGCTATTGGCACTAGGACCGATGGCGTTCGAGGCATCATCTGTCCGGGAGGGGTCCGTGGCCGTCGTCTGTGACGACGGCTGCGACCTCTCCCTTGCGTTTCTCGACGCGGCTGGCGTGAGCTGCGTGGACGTCCCCGTCGGCGCACCGGCCGACGCGCTCGCCTCCCTGTTCTCGACGGCGTACGGGTCGCTTGCCGAGAAGGGCGTGGCCTCGGTGCTGTCCGTGCACTCGGGCGGCCCCTTCTGCGACGCGGCCGACGCGGCGCGCGAGGCCGCCAAGGCCCTCGAGGGCTCGCTGCGCGTCGAAGTCGTCGAGACCGGGCTTGGCTCCGTGGCCACGGGCATGGTGGCCGAGCGCCTCTCGACCGCCGCGTCGCTGGGCGCCACCGCCGACGAGCTGCTGTGCGCCGCCGAGTCGCTCTGCGGCGCCGCCCGCCTGCTGGTGGTCCCGGCACCGTCGTCGCCCATGGTCCGCCACCGTCGCCGCACCTCTCGGCACCGCGCCGGCCTCATCGGCCGCGCCACGTCGTCGCTGCGCGTGCGCATCTCCGGCGAGCGGGCGCTCTACCTGCTGTCACGTGGCCAGCTCACGCAGCTCGCGCGCGACACGCAACTGCCCGAGCTCACCAGCCGCCTGGTCCACGCCATGAGCGCGGTGGCCTCGGCCCAGGGCCCGCTCGTCTACGCCGAGCTCGAGACCGGCGACCAGCGCTCGCTGCGCGCGCTAGAGAAGCCCCTGGACACCAACGAATTCCAGGCCCGCTGCCTCGGCGTCGTCCGCGCGCGCGAGTCCACGCACGACGTGATCGGCGACGGCTCCGTAGGCGTGGGCCTCATGCCGGCTGCGACCTACGAGTCCTGCGGCCTGGACGCAGACGCCTGCGACCGGCTGGGCCTGCCGGCGCCCGCACCCCTCGGTCCGGCCCCCGCCGCCCCGGCTCCCGACGCCGCGCCCGAGCCCGCCTGCGCCGACAACGACTAGCAACCATCGTCACGGCGCCGCCGTGACCTCTCGAGGAGGTTCCCATGAGCAACACTAAGATCGACATCCTGCTGCTTGGCTCCGGTGGCCGCGAGCACGCCCTGCTCGCCAAGCTGGCGCAGTCCCCCCGAGCCGGCAGGCTCTACGTCGCCCCTGGCAACGGCGGCATGAACGCCCAGGCCACGCCCGTCGAGCTCGATGCCGAGTCCCCCGTCGCCGTGGCCGACTGGGCCCGCGAGCACGGCATCGGCCTCGTCGTCATCGGCCCGGAGGCCCCGCTCGTGGCGGGGGGGGTTCGCTCCGCCGGTATCGCGTGCTTCGGCCCCAACGGCGACGCCGCCCAGATGGAGGGCTCCAAGAAGTTCGCCAAGCAGGTCATGAGCCGCGCCGGCGTCCCCACGGCCGCCTACCGCTCCTTCACCGACGAGCAGTCCTGCCTCGAGTACGTCGAGCGCGTCGGTGGCTCGCTCGTGGTCAAGGCCGATGGCCTGGCCGCCGGCAAGGGCGTCATCGTCGCCAAGAACACCGAGGAGGCCCTCGCCGGCGTTCGCGAGTGCTTCTCGGGCTCCTTCGGTGACGCCGCGAGCACCGTCGTGGTCGAGGAGTGCCTCGAGGGCCCCGAGTGCTCCCTTCTCGCCCTCACCGACGGCAAGACCATCGTGCCCCTGGCCACCTCGCAGGACCACAAGCGCGCCCTCGACGGCGACCTCGGCCCCAACACCGGCGGCATGGGCGTCTACTCCCCCGTCCCGCTGGTGACCGAGGACGAGCTCGCCCAGATGATCGGCATCGAGGAGCGCGTCGTCGCCGAGCTCGCCAAGGAGGGCATCACCTACTCCGGTTGCCTCTACGGCGGCTTCATGCTCACCAAGGACGGCCCCAAGGTCCTCGAGTTCAACGCCCGCTTCGGCGACCCCGAGACCCAGGTCGTGCTGCCGCGCATGCACGCCGACCTCCTCGACGTGTTCCTGGCCTGCGACAACGGCACCCTCGACCAGGCCAAGGTCGAGTGGGGCGACGACTGGGGCGTCTCGGTGGTCCTCACCAGCGCCGGCTACCCCGGCTCCTACGAGAAGGGCAAGGCCATCACGGGCATCGAGCGCGCCGAGGGGCTCGAGGGCGTGACGGTCTACCACGCCGGCACCCGCATCGACGAGAGCGGCGTGCTCGTCACCAACGGCGGCCGCGTCCTGGACGTCACCGCCGTCGCCCCGACCTTCGAGGAGGCCCGCGCCCGGGCCTATGCCGCGTGCGAGCTGATCGACTTCGACGGCAAGACCTACCGCTCCGACATCGGCCTGCGCGTCATCCAGGGCCGCTAGCCCCGGAGACGGCCGCGGGGGCGCCCGCCCTGGGACGGCCCCGGGGCTGCCGCGGAAGCCGCCACGGCGGCGAACGTCGTGCGTCACCGGCGGGCGCCGCGCCCGCGCGCGTCGTCCCGAGTGCGTCGTCCGCAGCAGCGCCATTGCCGCGCTCCGTGCCTGCGCTCGGACATAGCTTGAGCCCGTGCCGCGGGGAAGGCATCGCGTCGCCTCCCCCCGCGGTCGCTCTTTTCGGGTGACGGGAACCGTGGCGCCTTTGCGGACGTGCCCCACCGCCGCGCCACGAAAGGGTAGAGTTGGGCGGTGGAACCCAGAGGCGAGGAGGACCCCATGTCAGACAGCACGCAGGACGCGACCAGGGACGAGCTCGGGAGGGCCGTCGACGACATGCGCGGCTCCCTCTCCGCCTACACCTACGACGGGGCCCGCGACGAGCACGACCACGTCTCCGGCGAGCCCGAGCGCCGTGACCTGGTCCTGGGCGACGACGACCCGCGCGACGCCGCCCTCGCCGAGACGCCCCTGAGCGAGGACGTCGCGTGGACCGGCCGCATCTTCAACGTCGACCGCCTCCAGGTGCGCCTCCCCGACGGTCGCAAGGCCGTCCGCGACGTGGTGCGCCACCCCGGCGCCGTCGCCATCGTCGCCCTCACGGACGACGGCCGCATCTGCCTGGTGCGCCAGTACCGCACCGCGCTCTCCCGCGTGACGGTCGAGATCCCGGCCGGCAAGCTCAACCCCGGCGAGGACCCCCTGGAGTGCGCGAGCCGCGAGCTCCAGGAAGAGACCGGCATGTGTGCCGAGAAGATCGCCTTCCTCACCACCATCGCCAGCTCCGACGGCTTCTGCGACGAGCTCATCCACATCTACATGGCAACCGGCCTGACCTTCGCCGAGTCCAGCCCGGACGACGACGAGTTCATCAACGTCGACCTCGTCGAGGTGGGCGAGCTCGTCGACGCGGTCCTTGACGGCCGCATCGAGGACGCCAAGACCGTCGTCGGCGCGCTGCTCTGCGACGCGATCGGCCGCCGCCTGGCTGACGGGGTCTCCGAGGCATAACGGGGTCGGGGGTTCGCCCCGCGCCCGCGACCGACCCTCACATGTGAAGGAATTGAGGACGAACGCGTCCCGCATTTCGATCGTTTCCGGTAGATGCTGCACCACTTCGGTACGTGAGTTCCGCCTTTCGGTACCAAACAGGATGTCTCGAATCGACGCCATGGGGTCTACCTGTGGCGGGTTCGCAGCCTCGCACTTCTCGCCATAACACTGCCTGCCATCTTGACGTAATACGAAACGCAACCGCTTACATAGCCATTGCGACGTTGTGCGTCATATCTCGGGCATTTCCCCTGAGCCTCTGATATACATGGATTACATGTATGGGGCGGCATGTCCGTCGACCTGGCGACCCGATGCGAAGCGCGTCCGGGTCGGCCCCGTCGTGCGTGGCGTGCGGCCGGACGTCTGAGCCGGAGGATACCATGCGCTACTCACCGTCGAACGCACGCGCTCGCCACAGGGGAGGGGGACTGCTGCGCACGGCCGTCGCGGCCGCGGCGCTCGTCGGCGCGCTTCTCGCCCCGACCGTCGCCCACGCGCTCCCCGCCGAGGTCACCGATACCGTCACCCCCAGCGCGACCTCGGTCGACCTCTTCGACTACTGGGTGAAGACGCGCGAGGCCCCCGACACGAGCAGCAACTCCAGCGTGGGCAACTTCCGGGACTCGGGTATCAATAAGGGTCACGACCTGCTCTTCGTGAGCCGCAGCATCGGCGCCGAGGGCGGCCCCCTCAAGCAGTCGAGCGGCCTCTATCCCTCGATCAACGCCTGGACCGGCCGCGCCGACAGCATGACGGGCGGCCCCAACTCCCGCTACAACGCGGGCGGCCCCTACTACGGCATGGTCGAGGACCTCCTCGGCTCGGACGGCTATCCCGTTCTCGCCGCCGGCCTGGTCAAGGCCTCGCCCGCCGGCACCATCGTGCCGCGCACCACGCGCCAGTCGCTCGGCTACCTCTTCAACTCCACGAGCGGCCAGGGCAAGCGGGCCTTCACCGGCGTGACCGGCCTCTTCCGGTACGCGGATGGCTACTACTACTACGACAGCCAGAAGAACTATGCCGCGTTCGACGAGAGGGACAACGCATTTCGCCTCTACGACACCTGGGGCGTGAGCACCAGCCCCGCCTACAGCGACCAGTCGCAGGGCCAGTTCTTCCCGTTCGACAGCGCCGAGGAGGTCTTAGGCCGCCCGAACCTGCACTCCGACGACCCCTCGCTCAACCACTACTTCGGCCTGTCGGTCAACGCCGACTTCATGCAGCCCGTGGACGGCAAGACCAGCACGGGCGCGAACATGGTCTTCAACTTCAGGGGCGACGACGACGTCTGGGTCTACGTCGACGACGTCCTCGTGGGCGACGCCGGCGGCATGCACGACCGCGTGGCCCTCTCTATCGACTTCGCCACCGGCGAGGTGACCACCTCCGACGCGAGCTCCACCGCCCAGGCCACGGGCAACCGCGTCTTCACGCGCACGACCATCGGCGACCGCTTCCGCGCCGCCGGCCGCGCCGACGCCGTCGAGGGTGCCACCCTGCGCGACGGCAGCTACCACACGCTGCGCTTCTTCTACCTCGAGCGCGGCAACGGCAACTCGAACCTCTCGCTCTCCTTCAACCTGGCGAGCATCCCCAAGTCCACGCTCACCAAGGTCGACCAGGTGGGTGCCCCGGTCGCCGGCGCCCACTTCGAGCTGCGCGCCGCCGACGCGACCTACCAGGACACCGGTCGCGTCGTGGGCACCGGCGTCACGGGTCCCGACGGCACCTTCACCCTGCGCGACGCCTCGGGCGCCCCGCTCAACTTCGACCGCCTCGACAACGAGGGTACCTCGCGCTACCTGCTCGTGGAGACCCAGACCCCCGCGGGCTACCGCACCAGCCGCACCGGCCACCTCAAGTACGTGCGCGGTCGCGGCGGCGTCGGCTTCCTCGTGTCCGAGGACCAGGCCCCTGACGACTTCTTCGCCACGGGCGTCTACGCGCGACCCGAGCAGCTCGTCACCGTCCCCGAGGGCAAGGTGCGCACCGCGGGCGCGTCCGGCGTCGGCGTGATCGACCTCGCCAAGTCCGGCGGCCGGCTCGTCGCGCTCCCGTATCGCATCGTCGGAGGCAAGGCCTATCCCGTGTGGGGCAGCGGCTCCAAGGGCTGGCACGTCTCGGACGTCCCGGTGACCTCCGTCGCGCAGCTGGCTGACTACCCCGACGCGCTGACCTTCTCGATGGTCAACGGCGAGGGCATCACTCAGCTCGACATCGGCGAGCTGCCCGGCGACCCCTCGCAGTACCACTACACGAACCCCGACAACTACGCCTACGGCGTGGGTTACTACTTCACCACCGCCAAGAGCGCCGACCAGATCAACGCGCGCAACACGCGCCTCATCGACCCTTACTACGGCCTGGTCAGGCGCTCGAGCGCCAACCTGTACGTCACCGACGTGCTCAACACGCTGCACGTCCAGAAGCTCGACGACGCCGGCGCGCCCCTCGACGGCGCGCACTTCTCGCTGTATCGCGCCGAGGACACGGTCGTGACCGGCGGCGTGCGCGCGCCCAAGGACGGCGTCGCGGCGTACCGACAGGGCGTGACCGCGGACCACACTGCCAACGACCAGCACCACCTGCGCGCCGACGGCCTGCTCACCCTGGTCAACCTCGAGTCGGGCGAGTACTACCTCTTCGAGGACCGTGCGCCCCAGGGCTATGACGGCACCTCCGACGCCGTGCACGTGGTCGTCGACGAGGCGGGCGCCCACGCGGACGC
>CALCDK010000162.1 GCA_937900605.1 uncultured Olsenella sp. | reverse complement strand
GAGCCGGGCACCAACGGCCAGCACGCCTTCTACCAGCTGATCCACCAGGGCACCCGAGCCATCCCGGCCGACTTCATCGCGTTCGCCAACACCGCCAACCCCACGCAGGACGGCGAGCAGGACGTCCACGAGCTGTTCCTGGGCAACTTCCTGGCGCAGACCAAGGCCCTCGCCTTCGGCAAGACGGCCGACGAGGTCCGCGCCGAGGGCACGGCCGAGTGGATGGTGCCGGCCCGCGTCTTCGAGGGCAACCGCCCCACCACCACGATCTTCGGCGACGAGCTCACGCCGCACTCGCTCGGCGAGCTCATCGCGCTGTACGAGCACATCACGTTCGTCGAGGGCACGGTCTGGGGCGTCGACTCCTACGACCAGTGGGGCGTCGAGCTGGGCAAGCAGCTCGCCAAGCAGATCACGCCCGCGTTCCACGACGACGAGGCGCTCGCGGTGCAGGACGCCAGCACGCGCGCGCTCATCGAGTACTACCGCGCGCACCGCAGGTAGCGGCGAGGGAGCGTGACGCGGCGGCCCCCGGCCATCGGCCGGGGGCCGTACTTGGATGCGGCAGCGGTCGCGGCGGTCGCGGTCACGCCAGGAGGTGCGGCCCGGCCACGACCGCGGACGCGGCGAGAGGGGCGGACGACATGCGCAAGCTGATCTTGGACCTGGACACCGGCATCGACGACGCCCTGGCGCTCGCCTACGCGCTGGGGTCCCCGGAGGTCGAGCTCGTGGGCGTGACGGCCACGTTCGGCAACGTCCGCGTGGCGCAGGGGGCGGCGAACGCGCTGGCCCTCCTCGACCTGTTGGGACACCCGGAGGTGCCGGTCTACCTGGGTGCCGACCGCGCGCTTCTCGCCGACCACGAGCACGTGGTGCCGGCTCCGGTCGCGAGGATCCACGGGCGCGACGGCGTGGGCGACGCGGGGCTGGCCTCGTCCCCGCGCGAGGCGGCGCCCGACGCGGAGGGGTTCCTCCTCGACGCCGTGCGCAGGTGGGGAGACGAGCTGCTCTACGTGCCCACCGGCCCGCTGACCAACCTGGCGCGGGCGCTGTCCGACGATCCGGGGCTTGCGGGCGGGCTTCGCGACGTCACGCTCATGGGCGGTGCGCTGTGCGTGCCGGGCAACGTGACGCCCGCCGCCGAAGCCAACCTCCACAACGACCCCGAGGCCGCCGACCAGGTGCTCCGCAGCGGGGTCCCGTGCCGAGTGGTGGGACTCGACGTCACGCACCAGGTGGTGCTCGGCCGCGACCGCACGGCCGCGTGGCGCGCGCGGGGCAGCGAGGCCGGCCGCGTGCTCGCGGACATGACCGACCACTACATCGGGACGTACGAGCGGAACAACCCGTGGATGGGCGGCTGTGCGCTGCACGACCCGCTGGCCGTGGCCTGCGCGATCGACCCGTCCCTGGTGGGGTGGCTTCCGATCGACCTGCGCGTCGACCTGGAGGGGGAGCTGCGCGGGCGGCTCATCGGCCGGCCTGAGCGCGCCCTCGCCGCGCGGAAGGCGTGTGCGGCGGCGGTGAGCGTGGACGCCGCGCGCTTCCTCGACGAGTTCGTGGCCCGCGTCGGCCGCGCACTGGACTTCGCCGGGTCCGCGTCGGGCCGTTAGCGGGGCGCCGCGCTCGTCGTGCCGCATGCGAGAAGGGGCGAGGCCCCGGGCGTCATCGTCGCCCGGGGCCTCGCCCGTCGGTCACCTTGGGTGGCGCGTGGCGGCGCCGACGCACCTCTCGCCGCTAGGCCTCGTCGTTGCGCAGGAAGCGCACCGCGTCGCGGAAGCGGCCCTCGCTCAGGGCGCCGCAGGGCACGTAGACGTACTCGCCCTTGCCGAAGCGCATGAGCATGCCGTCGTCGTTGCTGCGAACGAAGCGCAGGTCGGACAGGTCGTAGTCGTGGCTCTCGCCGAATTCGCTGCGGGTGTGGACGGCGTTGTCGCACACCACGACGTGGCGCTTCTCGCCGCCGATGGGCATGTCGAGCGTGGTGCCCGACGCGAAGCGCGCCATGATCTTCTGCCAGTTGGAGACGGCGGTGGACGAGACGAGCGCGATGCACATCGGGACGATGGCGACGATGATGTCGGCCTTGAAGATGGTGAGCGCGGCCAGCATGCACGCGAGCGACGCGAACGCGATGGTCAGCACCACCGTCTTGCCGTGCGGCGAGAGCATGGTGCTGGCGCGGGCGAGCGAGAGCTCGTTGTAGTCGAACGTGGCGGAGTAGAGGAGGTCCTCGTACTGGCTGTCGTCGAACTTGCAGGCCGAGCCGGCGGCCCGTGCCTTGGCCATGGCCTGCTTGCGGGCGCGGGCGCGCTTGGCGTTGGACTTCCTGGACATGTTGTCTCCCTATGAATCGACTGTCCCTCCATCCTACCCCGCCGCAGGGCCCGTCGCGGCCGGGATGTGTGCGAGCGGTGGTCTTTCTCGCCCGCGCCGTCGCCGGCGCATGGCCCGCGCGGAAGCGGGCATAAGAAGGTCGTGCAGGGAGAGAGGGTCAGCTGGATCAGCCGCATGCCCTCGTACTGTGTGAGCGTCTTAGCTTGGCAGCTGCCAAAGTGAAGCCCCCGGGGTCCGTCCCCAGGGGCTTCGTCAATTTCTGGGCACGGTCTCGCGCGGTCGTCCCGGATTCGGCCGGCGGCCTCGTGCCGCGCCTCTCGCGCGGCCGTCCCGGGCCCGCACGGCGCCTCCCGCCGCGTCGCGCTAGTCGACGAGAAGGTCCTCCATCTGGAACGTGAGGCAGTTCACGTAGCCGCGGTTCGTCAGGCGCAGCTCCGGGATGCACGCCAGCGACATGACGCCCATCGTCATGAACGGCGACGGCATCGCGCAGCCCATCCGCTGCCACGCCGCCTCCGCGCCACGCACCTTGCGCGCGACGTCCTCGACGGGCTCGGTGCTCATGAGGCCGCAGACGGGAAGCTCCACCAGGGCCAGGACCTCGCCGTCGGCCACCGCCACCTCGCCGCCGCCGCACTCGGCCAGCGTGCGGGCCGCCAGGGCCATGTCCCTCTCGTTGTCGCCCATGACCAGCAGGTTGTGTGCGTCGTGGCTCACGGTCTGCGCCAGGGCGCCGTGGATGCCGAAGCCGGTGACGAAGCCCTGCGAGTGGGTGCCCGCCTCGCCGTGGTGGCGGTCGAAGACGCAGACCTTGAGCACGTCGTGGTCGGGGTCGGCGCACAGCTGGCCGTCGCGCACGGGGACCTCGACCACGACGTCGCGCGTCAGCGTGTCGCCGGGCGCGACGCCCATGGCCCGCACGCGGGCGGTGCCGTCGGGGCGGTCGACCTCGAAGCGGAAGGTGCCCTCGTCGGGCACGCGGCCCAGGTCCATGGTGTGGGTCATCCAGTCGGGCCATTCGCGCGAGGGCGCGTCGAACAGCGCCTCGCCGTCGCGGGCCACCACCTCCCCGTCGATGAGGACCACCTTGGCGACGAACGACTCGAGGTCCTCGAGAAGCACGACGTCGGCGCACTTGCCCGGCGTCAGCGAGCCCAGGTCGCGCGCGAGGCCGAAGCACTCGGCGCAGTTGATGGTGCACATCTGGATGGCCGTCACCGGGTCGCAGCCCAGCTCGACGGCAAGGCGCAGGATGCGGTCCATGTGGCCGTCGTCGACCAGGGTCTGCGGGTGGTTGTCGTCGGAGCACAGCGTGCACAGGCGCAGGTCGACGCCGGACCCCAGCAGGCCGGGCAGGTAGCCGGGCAGGCTGTGCCACGCCGAGCCCTGGCGGAGTTGCACGTACATGCCAAGGCGCAGGCGCGCCACGACGTCGTCGAGCGTCGAGCACTCGTGGTCGGCCATGACGCCGGACGCGACGTAGGCGTTGAGGCCGCGGTCGGTGTCGGGGACGGTGTAGTGGCCGGTCACGCACCCGTCGGCGCCGAGCGTCGCCGCGATCTCGCCCATGGGGACGTCGTCGCAGGCAAGGACGCCGGGGAAGTTCATCATCTCGCCAAGGCCGACGACGTTGGGCCAGCCCATGCTCTCCTCGACCTGCGCGGGGCCGATCGAGGCGCCCGTGTCCTCGACGTCGCGGACGGCCGGCACGCACGAGGGCGTGGTGACCATGGCCTTGAGCGGGACGCGGTCGGCGTCGGCGTACATCTCGCGCACGCCGTCGAGGCCGCGGACGTTGGCGCACTCGTGCGGGTCGCTCAGGATGGCGGTGGTGCCGTGCGGGACGACGGCACGGGCGTACTCGGCCACGCCGACCATGGAGCTCTCGACGTGGACGTGGCTGTCCATGAGGCCGGGGGCGGCATAGAGGCCCGTGGCGTCGATGACCTGGGTCCCCTCGCCGACGCAGTGGGTCGCGTCGTGGCCGCCCACGCCCACGTACGCGATGCGCCCGTGGCTGATGGCGATGTCCGCGTCGGGCAGGACCTCGTGCGTGGTCACGCTGACGAGGCTCGCGTGGCGGATCACGACGTCGGCGGGCTCGAGTCCCTGCGCGACGCGGACGAGCGAGGCGTGGCAGCGCGAGAGCGGTTCGCGGCAGAAGCTGTTCCTCATGGCACTCCCTCCGGTCTGTGGTTGCCGAATAGGGTACCAGTCGCCCCGTTCCCGGCCGACGAGAAAGGCCCCCTCGCCGCCGTGAGGGGCGAGGGGGCCGTGATGGCGACGACGCGGCCGCGGGGCCGCCCGTGGTGCGGGCGCGACGCGACCGTGCCGCTACAGGGAGTCGACGAAGCGCTGCTGGGCGGCGCGGCCGGCCTCGTCCCACTTGAAGACGCCGGCGTCCTCGAGGACGTGCTGGAACACCTCGCCCACGCCGTCGCGCACCAGGCGGTGTGCACCCTCGGCGTCGACGGGGCCGCGCTCGGACAGCTCGAGCGCCCACTGCGCGTGCGAGCTGGTCAGCGGGTCGTCGGCGAGCCTCTGCGCGAGGTCGCCGCCGCCCTCGACGAGCAGCTCCTCGACGCGGCCGAGCTCGTCGACCAGGCGCGGCGGCAGGATCGCGAGGCCCATGACCTCGATGAGGCCGATGTTCTCCTTCTTGATGTGGTGCCACTGCGCGTGCGGGTGGAAGTCGCCCAGCGGGTTCTGCTCGCTGGTGACGTTGCAGCGCAGCGCGAGGTACAGCACGTAGGAGCCGTCCGCCTCGCGGCGGGCGACCGGCGTGACGGTGTTGTGCGCCACGTCGCCGTCGTGGGCCACGACGCCCACGGACTCGTCGGTCCAGTCGCGCCAGGCCGCCAGCACGTGGTCAGCGGCGTCGAGCAGCGCGCCGCGGTCGGCGGAGCGCAGGCGCAGCGTCGAGAGGGGCCAGCGCACGACGCCCAGGCTGACCTCGGGCCACGCGGCCATGGGCCTCTCGTCCAGGACCTCGGCGCGCATCATCGGGAAGACGTGGCGGCCGCCCTGGAAGTGGTCGTGCGAGAGGATCGAGCCGCCGACGATGGGCAGGTCGGCGTTGGAGCCCACGAAGTAGTGGGGGAGAAGGTCGACGAAGTCGAGCAGGCGACCCATGTTCTGGCGGTCGACGTGCATCGGGCGGTGCGACGCGCTCATCGCGATGCAGTGCTCCTCGAAGTACGCGTAGGGGCTGTACTGCAGGCCCCAGGGCTCGCCGCCGAGCTCGATGGGGACGATGCGCAGGTTCTGGCGGGCGGGGTGCGCGCCGTTGGCGTCGCCGGCGCCGCGGCCGTAGTAGCCCTCGTTCTCCAGGCACAGCTGGCAGGCGGGGTACGCCTCGCCCGCGGGCGCGCTGCCCGCCGCGGCGATGGCCTTGGGGTCCTTCTCGGGCTTGGAGAGGTTGATGGTGATCTCCAGGTCGCCCCAGTCGGTGGGCGACGTCCATGCCACGTTGCGGGCGATGGCCACCTTGCGGACGTAGCGGACGTCGCAGCTCATGCGGTAGAAGCCGTCGGTGGCCTCGGCGGGGCCGCGGCGGTAGTCCTCGGCGAAGCGGCGCGCGACCTCGGAGGGTCGCGGCGTCAGGCGGCCCATGACCTCGGTCTGGACGCGGTCGCGGCCGGAGGGGGTGTCCTCCTCGCGGCCGTTGTCGACGGCGACCTGCGCCAGGCGCTCCAGCGGGGCCTCGAGGACCTCGGCGCGCGCGTCGCCGCCGAGCATGGCCAGGGCGTCCTCGGCGCAGCGGGGCTCGCGGTCGCGGCCGGAGGCCAGGGCGTCGGGGCCGGGGCCGGCGGCGCCCACGGCGTCGAGCACGGCGTTGTAGGCCCAGCGCGCGTCGCGCGGGTCGACGAGGGAGTGCGCGATCGCGTATGCGACGACCGTCTCGGCGTCGCGGACCAGCTGCGCTACAGCCACTGCGCACCAGCCCCCTCGGAGACGATGCGGTAGCGGCGGCACGCGCCCTCGCCGTAGCAGCGGTCCATGCGCTCGCAGAACTCGTCGACGAGGTCGAGCGGCACGAACGCCTGGATGCTGCCGCCGAAGCCGCCGCCGTGGATGCGGCAGGCGCCGCGGCCGGCCAGGATGCGCTCGGCCAGCGCCAGCGCCACCATGGCGGGCTGGTCGTTGCCGCCGCACGAGACGTTCTGCAGGAACATGGCCGAGCTCGCGCCGGACGCGCGGGTGGCGGCGAGGAAGGCGTCGACGTCGCCGCCGCGCAGGGCGTCCCAGCGCTCGGCGACGAGGTCGTTCTCCTCCCAGTAGTGCAGGGCCCTCAGGACGGGTCGGTCGCCCAGCTCGGCGCGCAGCTCGCCGATGCGGGCCTCGAACTCGGCGGGGTCCACCTCGCAGAGGCGCCCGGCGCCGAACGCGCGCGCGACCTGGGTCATCTCGGCGGGGACGGCGGCGTACTCGTGGGTGAGCGCCGAGTGGTCGCAGCCCAGGTAGACGAGGCAGACCGCGTAGCCGGCGGCCTCGAAGTCGAACTCGAGCTTCTCGCTGGTGGGCTGGGCGGGGTCGGCGAAGCCCATGTGCGCCAGGCCGCCGAGGGCCTCGCTGAGCTGGTCGAGAAGGCCGCACGGCTTGCCGAACCACTCGTTCTCGGCGCGCTGGGCCATCTGCGCCATGGTCACGGCGTCGACGGGCTCGCCCTCCCACAGCGCCTCCATGGCGCGGCCGAAGGCCAGCTCGACGGCGGCGGAGGAGGACAGGCCCGAGCCGCCGGGGATGGTGCTCGTCATGACCAGGTCGAAGCCCTGGGGCTCGCGGCCGGCCTCGGCCAGCTGGGCCGCCATGCCGCGCAGCAGCGACGCGGTGGTGACGTGCTCGGCCTCCCTGGGCGCGAGGTCGGTCAGGTCCACCGAGAAGGGCTCCCAGCCGATGCTCTCGACGTTGGCGACCATGGTGCCATTGGGGGCGCAGACCGCGGTGATCGCGGCGTCCAGGGCGCCGCCGATGACGTCGCCGCCCTCGTGGTCGGTGTGGTTTCCGGCGATCTCGGTGCGGGCGGGGGCGTGGACGGCAAGCATCCGCCTCCCCTGGGTTCCGAAGCGCTCGTCGAAGTGTGTGAGCAGCTCGTCGATCGGTGCGCTCATGCGCTCTCCTTCCGCGTGGGGTGCGCCCTCAGGCGCGTTGCGACCATTATAGGAAGGGGCGCCGGGACGCTGTCCCAGGTGGCGCAAGGCTTGGTGGCTCTGGTATAAGAAGTCAGATACCACGACATGCGGCAAAAAATGAATATAATAGCAGATTTCACGTGTGTGAAAAAAGTGGTCTCGAAAAGAAATACCACACAGGGAACTCAAACGATTTAGGACAATCGCTCTACCTGCGGAAATACCGTTTGCAGACAAAAACCTACCGTTCAGAGGTCTCTGGTTAGTCGGCTTGTCGTTCGCAAAACCTCCACTTATAATGATTCCCGGTTAATATACTAACCCGCACTTGAGACGGCCTGTCGGCCGGCATGCGGGCGGGGGAGAAGGAAGGTCGCCTCGTGCACTCGTTTGAAGTCAAGGACCAGTTCCTGCTGGATGGAGAGCCGTTCACGATCCTGTCCGGCTCCATCCACTACTGGCGCGTCAACCACGAGGACTGGCGTCACTCCCTCTACAACCTCAAGGCCCTCGGCTTTAACACGGTCGAGACCTACGTCGCCTGGAACGCGCACGAGCGCGAGCAGGGCGTCTTCGACTTCTCCGGCGACCACGACCTGGACGCCTTCCTCGACCTCGCAGCCGAGCTCGGCCTGTGGGTCATCGTCCGTCCCTCGCCGTACATCTGCGCGGAGTGGGAGTTCGGCGGCATGCCCGCGTGGCTGCTGCGCGAGCGCGACATGCGCATCCGCTCCAACGACCCGCGCTTCCTGTCCCACGTCGCCAGCTGGTATGACGAGCTCATGGCCCACCTGGTCCCGCGCCAGGTCGACCACGGCGGCAACATCATCATGATGCAGGTGGAGAACGAGTACGGCTCCTACTGCGAGGACAAGGACTACCTGCGCTCCATCCGCGACCTCATGCGCGAGCGCGGCGTCACCGTCCCGCTGTGCACCTCCGACGGCCCCTGGCGCGGCTGCCTGCGCGCCGGCACTCTCATCGACGACGACGTGCTGTGCACCGGCAACTTCGGCAGCCGTGCCGGCCAGAACTTCGAGGCCCTCAAGGCCTTCATGGACGAGCACGGCAAGACCTGGCCGCTCATGTGCATGGAGTTCTGGGACGGCTGGTTCAACCGCTACCGCGAGCCCGTCGTCCGCCGCGACCCGCAGGAGCTCGCCGACTCCGTCCGCGAGGCCCTCGAGCTGGGCGGCAGCGTGAACCTCTACATGTTCCACGGCGGCACCAACTTCGGCTTCATGAACGGCTGCTCCGCCCGCCAGGCGCACGACCTGCCGCAGGTCACCTCCTACGACTACGACGCGCCCCTCGACGAGCAGGGCAACCCCACCGAGAAGTACTTCTGCCTGCAGCGCATGGTCCACGAGCTGTACCCCGAGGTCGAGCAGCACGAGCCCCTCACCAAGGACTCCTTCGAGCTCCTCGACGTCCCGGTCGCCGCTCGCACCGGCCTGTTCCAGAACCTCGACAACCTCAGCGAGCCCCAGCGCTCGTTCTACCCACAGTGCATGGAGGACCTCGGCCAGGACTACGGCTACGTCCTCTACCGCACCAGCATCGAGCGCGACAAGGACGACGAGGAGCGCATCCGCGTCATCGACGCCCGCGACAGGGCTCAGGTCTTCGTCGAGGGCAAGCTCGTCGCCACCCAGTACCAGGAGGAGATCGGCGAGGACGTCATGGTCGCGCTCCCGGAGGAGCACAACCGCCTGGACGTCCTGGTCGAGAACATGGGCCGCGTCAACTACGGCCACAAGCTCCTCGCCGACTCGCAGCGCAAGGGCATTCGCACCGGCGTCTGCGCCGACTTCCACTTCGTCACCGGCTGGGAGCAGTACTGCCTGCCGCTCGACGATCTCTCCTCCCTTGACTACTCCGCCGGCTGGGACGAGGGCACGCCCGCGTTCCACCGCTTCGAGTTCGACCTCGCCGAGCCCAAGGACACCTACGTGGACACCACGGGCTTCGGCAAGGGCGTCGTCTTCGTTAACGGCTTCAACATCGGCCGCTACTGGCAGGACGGCCCCATCATGACGCTCTACGTTCCCCATGGCCTGCTCAAGGCCGGCAGGAACGTTGTCGAGCTGTTCGAGACCGAGGGTGTGGCCGCGGATCGTATCTCCCTGCGATCTCACGCCATCATCCAAGAGATTTCCTAACGAGGAGGTGAATGTAATGATTGTTGGAACCCGCATCGACTTCCGTCTGATCCACGGTCAGGTCGCCAACCTCTGGGCCAACGCGAAGCAGGTTTCCCGCTTCATGGTCGTTGACGATGACGTTGCCACCGACGACGTTCAGAAGCAGGTCCTGAGGATGGCGTGCCCTGCTACCGTCAAGCTCTCTGTGCTTCCGGTGGAGAAGGCCGCTGCCAACATCGCCGCAGGCAAGTACGACGCTCAGCGCCTGTTCATCCTGGCCAAGAAGCCGGAGACCCTGCTGCGACTCATCGAGGCCGGTGTCGACCTCGCCGAGATCAACGTGGGCAACATGTCCAGCATGAACGAGGTGAAGCGCGTGGGCCGCAACATCGGCCTGGACGAGGGCGACATCGCCGCCTTCCAGCAGCTTCAGTCCAAGGGCGTGAAGCTCTACGCGCAGATGGTCCCGTCTGACACCCCGTCGGACTTCACCGTCTAGCTCATCCCATTTGGCAATGCGCCGAGCCCCGTGTATGGGAGCGCGCGGGATTCGGCAGCAGCACGTACAAGTCTTTCGTATGTATCACTTAGAAAGGGAGGTTGAACATGTTTGCTTGGTGGCAGATTCTCCTGCTGACGCTGTACTCGGCTTACCAGATCATGGATGAGCTCGGTCCGTACACGTCCGCCGGTTCCGCCGTCTTCGCGGGCCTCATCTCCGGCCTGATCATGGGCGACGTCACCACGGGCCTCTTCATCGGCGGCTCCATGCAGCTCATGATTCTCGGCGTCGGTACCTTTGGTGGTGCCTCTCGTGTCGATGCCAACTCCGGCACCGTCATGGCCACGGCCTTCGCCGTCGGCGCCAACATGGATCCCCAGGCTGCCCTGGCCGCCATCGGCGTGCCCGTCGCTGCCCTGCTGGTCTACACCGACATCCTCGCCCGCTTCGCCAACACCTTCTTCGGCCACAAGTGCGACACCGATGTCGACAACATGAACTGGAAGGCCTTCAACGTCCACTACCTGCTCGGTGGTGTGTCCTGGATGCTCTCCCGTGCGCTGCCCGTCTGTCTGGCCCTCTGCTTCGGCCAGGGCCTCGTCGAGTTCATCGTCAACGCCCTTAACGGCCCGCTTGCCTGGCTCGGCCAGGGCCTGACCGTCGCTGGTGGCGTCCTGCCGGCCGTTGGCTTCGCCATCCTGCTTCGTTACCTGCCGGTCAAGAAGCACGTTGCCTACCTCATCCTCGGCTTCGTCATCACCGCGCTCTTCGGCACTGCCTTCGCCAACATCGTTGCCGTCTCCGGCAGCGTCACCGGCCTTGGTGCTGCTGTGACCGCCCTTGGTGCCGACCCCGTCGAGATCGCCGGCGGCTTCAAGACGCTGTCCATGCTGACCATCGCCCTCATCGGCTTCGCGCTTGCGTACCTCTACTACCAGCGCAACTCTCAGGCTGCGCCCGCCGTCGCTGCTGGCGCCTCGAACATCGAGGAGGATGACGACGATGAGCTCTAAGCTTCCGAACGGCACCACTGGCTACAAGCTCCAGAAGGAAGACTTCCGCCAGATCAACACCCGTAACCTCGTTGCCTTCCAGGCTGGTTGGAACTACGAGCGCATGCAGCACTCCGGCTACCTGTGGATCATGCTGCCGACCCTGCGCAAGCTCTATGGCGACGACACGCCCGAGCTGCGTGAGATGGCGAAGATGGAGGTCACTCCGTTCTTCAACACCTCCAACTTCCTGAACACCATCGTCACCGGTATCGACCTGGCCCTCCAGGAGACCGACGGTGTTCAGGCCAAGGACGCCGTCGCCGGCATCAAGACCGGCCTGATGGGCCCGCTCGCCTCCATCGGCGACTCCATCTTCGGCTCCCTGCTGCCGACCATCTTCGGCGCCCTGGCCGCCAACATGGCCATGCAGGGCAACCCCCTCGGCATCTTCATCTGGGTTGCCGTCAACATCGTGGTCGACTGGTTCCGCTGCAAGCAGACCTACATCGCCTACGAGGAGGGCATGAAGCTCGTCACGACCATGTCTGACAAGCTGAACGCCATCACCGACGCCGCCTGCGTCATGGGCGTCTTCATGGTCGGCGCGCTCGTCGCCACCAACGTCGGCATCGTGATTCCGGTCACCCCGAACATCGGCGGCGTCGTCGTCGACATTCAGGGCATCCTGAACACCATCTGCCCGAAGCTCGTCCCCGCGGCCATCGTCGGCTTCGTGTACTGGCTCCTCGGCAGGAAGGGCATGACCTCCACCAAGGCGATCTTCATCGTCCTGGTTCTCGGCGTCGCCCTCGGTGCCCTCGGCATCATCGCCAAGGGCTAGCCACTAGCTCCCCCGAGAGGTGCCGTAGGCTCCCTGCGGCACCTCTCACCTGTTCTGGACGTGCGGCATCCTTGGAGCATGCTTCGGGGGTGCCGCACTCTTTCCATGCCTAGGAGGCATCATGCCAACCACGCTCGCAGTCCTGTTCCTCGTGCTCGTCGTCGTGAACTTCATCGGCACCCAGATCTTCAAGCGCTACGCTGACGCGAAGCTCGAGGCCATGTACGCCGAGGGCCGCTACGACGACGCCATCGACTTCCTCGACAGCTGGCTGCTGCGCGTCGTGATGTCCACCTACAAGCAGTACTACCTGCGCTTCGGCATCTACGAGGCCGCCGAGAACACCTTCGCCGCCGGTAGGATGCTCGACCACCTGCTCAACATGAAGGTGTCCAAGGACAAGCGTGCCGACCTTCTCGCACGCGCTTTCAACTTCTACGTGCAGAGCCACAGCAAGAAGCAGGCCAAGGATATGCTCGAGCAGATGGACGGCGTCGTCGACCCGCGCGTCATCGCCGACTGCAAGCAGACTTACGGCATCGTCTTCCAGGGCGACCACTCGCACATCAAGCAGATGGAGGCCATGCTGCCAAAGGCCAACCCGCTCGTGAAGGGTAAGCTTTACTTCCTGCTCTCCCGCCAGTACATGAACCTGGGCAACAAGTCCAAGGCCAAGCAGTACGAGCGCCTCATGAACGAGATGACCCGCCGTCCGGAGAGGCCCCAGGCCGCCAAGACCGACAGGCCGGAGGACTAGCGGATGTCCGAGCCCAAGTACGTCCAGATCGAGCGCGAGCTGCGCCACGAGATCGAGCGCGGCGACTTCGAGTACGGCGACCGCTTCTACAGCGAGGCCGAGCTCGCGCGGCGCTTCGACGTGAGCTCGATCACCGTCATCCACGCCATCAAGGACCTCGTGAGCGAGGGCTACCTCGTCCGCCACCAGGGCAAGGGCACCTTCATCTCTCGCAGCCGCAAGAACCAGCTCGTGGAGTTCAACGACATCGAGGTCTTCTCGGACCGCTCCGACGAGGAGCGCGTCGAGGTCATCGAGATGAGCGAGGGCCACAGTCCCGTCATGTGCCAGGAGCTGGGCCTTTCTGACGGCGGGACGTACTACAAGCTCGTGCGCGTCCGCTACGTGGGCGACGAGCCCTACCACCTGCAGTACTCGTTCATCCCCGCGCGCTACGTGCGCACGGACGTGGACCCCTCGTATTACAGCTCGGTGTACGCGCGCTTCCGCGAGGACCACGACATCCACCTCTACAACGAGCCCTCCACCGAGCGCGACGAGATACTCTATCCCGCCCCGCCCGAGATCGCCGAGCGCCTCTGCATGGGCGAGCGCGCCCCCGTGGTCCTCCAGGAGAAGGTCACGCGCCGCCTCAACGGTGAGCCGCTCGAGTACGTCCGCAGCTACAAGCGCTGGGATTACTACAAGATCGCGTTTTCAACGTGCCCGGCGGGCCGGTAGGCGAGAAGGGCCTCGCGTCGGGCGGCGCGATTTGCTACAGTTACTTACTAGCGCGTTGGATGGGTTCGGGTGACGCAACACCTCGAACCTGGTCAGGGCCGGAAGGCAGCAGCCATAAGGGGCCTCTGGCGGGCACCCGCACCCATCGAGCGCGCTAGACGAGAAGCCCCGCGGCGACGGTCCGCGGGGCTTCTCGCGTGTCGGGCCCATGCGGCGCCGCCCGGCGCTTCGCGGGGCGTCCCGGCCGCGGGTATACTTGTGCCGCAAGTGACGAGTCCGCCGGAGGTCGCATGGAATCCCTGTACACCAAGTACCGCCCCCAGACCTTCGAGCAGGTCGTGGGCCAGACCCACGTCGTCGAGACCCTCAAGCGCGCCGTCCTCGAGGGTCGCACGAGCCACGCGTACCTGTTCTGTGGCCCGCGCGGCACCGGCAAGACCACCATGGCCCGCCTCCTGGCCAAGGCGCTCATGTGCGAGAAGGGACCCGACGTCCTGCCGGACGGCACCTGCGACCAGTGCCGCCTCATCGCCGCCGGCGAGCATCCCGACGTCGTCGAGCTCGACGCCGCGTCGCGCACCGGCGTCGACGCCATCCGCGACGAGATCATCTCCCGCGTGAACTACGCCCCGACGCTGGGCCGCTGCAGGGTCTACATCATCGACGAGGTCCACATGCTCACCCCGGCGGCGTTCAACGCGCTGCTCAAGACGCTCGAGGAGCCGCCCGAGCACGTCTCGTTCGTGATGTGCACCACGGACCCGCAGAAGATCCTGGCTACGATTCTGTCGCGCGTGCAGCGCTTCGACTTCCGCTCCATCGGCAACGACGAGATGCACGCCCACCTCGCGCACGTGTGCGAGCAGGAGGGGTTCTCGTACGAAGACGACGCGCTGGACCTGGTGGTCCGCCACGCACGCGGCGGCATGCGCGACGCGCTCACCGTGCTCGAGCAGCTCTCGGTCTTCGGGGACGGCAGCATCGACGCCGCAACGGCCTCGGAGTTCCTGGGCGGCGTGACCGGCTCGGTCATGGGCGAGATGGGCATGGCGATGGCCCGCAGGGACGTCCCCGCGCTCTTCTCGCTGACGGCGAAGCTGGCGGACTCGGGGCGCGACCTGCTGCAGGTCGTGCGCGAGCTTTCGGCCCACGTCAGGGACGTGTACGCCATGAGCGTCGCGCCCTCGGCCACCGACGTCGTGTCCGGCACCCAAGCCGAGCTCGACGACCTTCGCCGCGAGGCCGCCGCATTCGGCTCGCCGGACCGCGCCGCGCGCGTCATGTGCGTGCTGGCCGACGCGTCGGGCGAGATGCGCACGGCCCCCAACCAGCGCCTGGTCCTGGAGATCGCGCTGACGAGAATCGCGCGCCCCGAGTCGGACCTCACGTTGGAGTCGCTGGCCGACCGTGTCGCCTCGCTGGAGGCGCAGCTCGCGGCGGTGCAGGCGGGCGGGGCCCCGGTTGCGGCTCCGGCTGCTCAGCAGCCCGCGGCGGGGCCGCAGCCCGCACCCACGGCCCCGGCCGTGCAGAAGCCTGCCGCCGCGGCGCCGGCCTCTGCCCCTGCTCCGACCCCGATGCCGGCGCAGCAGCCCGTTGCGGCACCCGCACCCGCAGCCGCGCCGGCGCCGAGGCCCACGGCTGCAACCCCGAGGCCGCGCACCTCTCGCCCCGCCGCGCAGCAGCCGGCCTCCCAGGTGGTCCCGCGCACGCCGTCAATCGGCAGCGCGGCCGAGCTCCAGCGCCGCTGGAAGCAGGTCGTCGAGCGCATGACCCAGACCTGCGTGCACAAGGGCGCGCTGCTCGCCTCGTCGAAGGCCGTCTCGGACGCCAACGACGTCCTGACCATCGAGCTGCCGGCGGGGTCGCGCTTCGCCTCGAGGATGCTCGACCGCCCCGACGTCAGGAGCACGCTGGACTCGGTCGTGGGCGAGCTGTTCGGGCGCAGGCGGGTGGTGGTCGTCGAGTCGAGCCTGGCGCAGCAGTCCATCGCCCGCGCCGAGAGGGGCGCGCGTCCCGCGCCTCAGCCGGCCCCGGCTCCCGTTGCCGCCCCGGCTCCGGCCTCGGCCCCGATGCCGACCCCCGCGGCGGCGCAGCCCATGGCGGCCCCGATGCCGGTCCCGGCGGCGCAGCCCGTCGCGACGGCGCAGCCGGCCCCCGCCGTGGTCGCGGCCCCCGCTCCGGCCCCCGCCCCCGCGCCGCAGGCCGCTCCGGCCCCGGAGTACCCGATGCCGTGGGACGAGCCGGCGGCCCCCGCCGACGACCAGGTGCCGTACACCGACGCTGACGTCGCCTCCTACGAGGACCCCTCGGCCGAGGCGGCCGAGCCCTTCTCGGCCCCGGCACCCACGCCACAGCCGGCCCCGGCCGCCGCGCCCGCTCCGGCCCCGGTGCCCGCGCCTTCGTCGCAGCCCGCTCCCGCGCCGCAGCCCGAGCCCACACTGGTCCCGGCCGCTGCGCCCGGCGAGGTCGCGACGATGGCGCCGGACGAGGTCAAGGCGGCCGTGACCCCGGAGTTCTCCGAGATCGCGGCCATGCTCGCCGACGCCTTCGGCTCGCCCGTCTCGCTGAGCGTCGAGTCGGCCGCGTCCACCTCCGACGACGAGGCGGCCGCGGAGCTCTCCCAGCAGTTCGACCCCTCCGAGGGCTTCGTCGAGGAGCCCGTCGAGGACGGGGATGACGAATAGCACCAACCACGCACCATCCGAGCACCACCCGCGCACCACACGACCGCACGAGACCACGAAAGGAACCACCAGAATGGCCAAGGGATACAACATGGGCGGCATGAACCGCAACCAGATGATGCAGCAGGCCCGCAAGATGCAGGAGCAGCTCATGGCCGCTCAGCAGAAGGCCGCCGAGACCGAGGTCACGGCCAGCGCCGGCGGCGGCGCCGTCAAGGTCACCGTCAGCGGCACCATGCGCCTCACCAAGCTCGAGATCGACCCTGAGACCCTGGACCCCGAGGACGTCGAGATGCTCCAGGACATGGTCCTGGCCGCCGTCAACGACGCCCTCGACTCTGCCGAGCAGGCCGCCAACCAGCAGCTGAGCGCCATCACCGGCGGCCTCAACATCCCAGGCCTGTTCTAGGCGTCGGGATGGGTCTGCCCGCAGGCGACGGCCGCGCGCTCCAGCGGCTCCTCGACGAGCTGGGCCGGCTCCCGGGCATCGGCCCGAAGTCGGCCCAGCGCATCGCGTACCACCTCCTGGAGGCTGACGCCGAGGAGGCCCGCCGCCTCGCCGCGGCGATCCTCGACGTCAAGAGCCAGGTTCACTTCTGCCCGGTGTGCTTCTCGTACGCCACGGGCGACACGTGCGACGTGTGCTCCGACCCCACGCGCGACCGCTCGGCGATCTGCGTGGTCTCGGAGCCGCGCGACGTGTCGGCCATCGAGCGCACCGGGTGCTACCACGGCCTCTACCACGTCCTGGGCGGCGTCATCAGCCCCATGGACAAGGTGGGCCCCGAGCAGCTCCACGTCCGCGAGCTGCTTGCGCGCCTTGCCGACGGCGAGGTGTCCGAGGTCATTCTCGCCACCAACCCCGACGTCGAGGGCGAGACCACCGCGACGTACCTGGCGCGCACCATTCGCCCGCTGGGTTTGCGCGTCACGCGGCTGGCCAGCGGCCTGCCGGTCGGCGGCGACCTGGAGTACGCGGACGAGGTCACCCTCGGCAGGGCCATCGAGGCCCGGCGCGAGGCATGAGCAGGGGAGGGACGAGTCCCATGAGCGCAGCGCACGTCGGCGGGCACATGGCCCGCGGGGATCGGCAGCGTCCGGAGGGCGGCGCGCCCGGCCGCCCGGAGCCCGAGGGGCTCCGTACGATCGGGGCGGGCCAGGGCGCCCGCGTCACCACGCGCGAGAACGCGGCGGAGGCCGCGGAGCTGGCGAGAAGGGCCGCGCTGCGACGCCATGCGCAGCGACGCCCCGAGGGCGCGGGCCACGGCCCGTCAATGTCCGCCTCGGCACGGCCGTCCCAGGCCCGCACGGGCGCCCGTGCGGGCTCCCACGCCGCCGCGGGCGCGTCGTCGCGCGCGGAGCGGCGGTCCGGACCCGCACGCTCGTCCAAGCGCGTCATGGCGCTCGTGGCCTGCGCGGTGCTGGCCCTGGCGCTCGTGGCGCTTCTCGGCCGCTTTGCCGTGGCCGCGATGACGCCGGGCCCCGCCGAGCAGGCCCAGATGCAGCAGGGCGCCCAGGGCGACCTGGCTCCGCAGCCCGGGCAGGAGGGCGCCGTCCCGCAGGAGTCCCCCGAGCAGCAGGTGGGCGTCGACGGCACGATCTCGTACCAGGGCGACACGTACGCGCTGGGCACCTCTCCGGACTCCGGCCGCCGCGCGCTGCTGCGCACGACCCCGGGCGACGAGAAGGTCGTCTTCGAGGTCGAGGGCGAGCCGCGCGAGCTCATGCTCGCCGGAGACACCATCCTCGTGCCCGAGGACCGCGACGGCGGCTGGGACGTCGTGTGCTACGTGATGGGCGGCCACGCCGACCCGAGCTACGTCTCGACCGAGCAGGGCGTCGTCCGCGGCGAGGGGAGCATCTCCTCGGCCCGCCTGAGCGGCACCACCCTGACCGTGAAGGACTCCCAGGGCAGGACGACCGACGTCGCGCTGTCCTAGAACCACCCATCTACCTGCGCAAACAAGAAACTTTGGCCGCGCGAGAACTTATTTCAAAATAGTGCTTGCGTACGAGGGTGGGCTTCTGCATAATATTCCTTGCGCAAGGCGCACGGGGTGTTAGCTCAGCTGGTTAGAGCGCCGGCCTGTCACGTCGGAGGTCGAGGGTTCGAGTCCCTTACATCCCGCCATTGCAACTCTAGGGGCCCTTCGGGGCCCCTTTTGTTATGCCGCGAGAAGGTCGCGCATGACGGCGCCCCGGCCCGGTGCCGGCCCGCAGGCCCACAGGCCCACGGGCTCCCGTCGGCCGCGCAGACCCGTCGCCTGGCCCCTCTCGCCGGATCGACGCGAGATCCCGACGCTTCTCGCCGCCATAATGCGCGCTTCGCGGTATCATATTCGTCCCAACGGCAACACGACGAGGCGGTTCATGGACGCACGAACGGCACATGGCGACCTGGGGCGCACCCGCGTCTCGGTCTTCGACTTCGACGGCACCGTCATCGACGGGCAGTCCGGGGCCCTGTTCACCACCTACCTGCTGCGCCGGCACATGCTCCCGACCAGCTGCGTGCTGCGCCTGGGCTGCTGGGGCGCCCGCTACAAGCTGCACCTGCCCTACCGGCAGGAGGAGTCGCGCGAGCTGGTCTTCCGGGCCTTCGACGGCCTCACCGCGCCGGAGGTCGACGCGATCATGACCTCCTTCCACGAGGAGGTCCTGGTCCCGCGCTACCGCCCGCGCGCCGTGGCCGAGTTCGACCGCCGCAACGCCGAGGGCGACGTGACGCTGCTCGTCTCCGCCACGTTCGAGCCCATCGCGCGCGCCGCGGCCGGGCGCCTGGGCGCCGACGGCTCGGTGGCCACCCCCATGGAGCTGGGGCCGGACGGGTCCTACACCGGCCACGTCGGCGGGTCCGTCATCGCCGGCGCCGAGAAGTACCGCGCGGCTGCGGCCTGGTGCGACGAGCACCTGGGGCGCGGGCGCTGGGAGCTCTCGAGCGCGTATGCCGACCACCACTCGGACGAGGACCTTCTCGCCCGGGCGGCCCATCCCTTCGCCGTGTGCCCCGGCAGCACGCTGAGGCCCATCGCGCGCCGCAACGGGTGGCCCATCCTCGACTGGAACGACTAGGCGCCCGACGCCAAGGAGGCCCATGGAGATTCCCAGAAAGACCGACTACGCGCTGCGTATGCTCGCCGACCTGGTACGCAACCCGGACGGCGTGGTGTCCGTGCGCACCGCCGCGCGCGACAACGACATCCCCTACTCCTTTGCGCGCTCCATCCAGCACGACCTCGCGCTGGCCGGCATCGTCACCAACAGCCGCGGTGCGGCGGGCGGCATGCGCCTGGCCGTGGACCCCGCAAGGAC
>CALCDK010000161.1 GCA_937900605.1 uncultured Olsenella sp. | reverse complement strand
CTCGGCGGCACGAATGGGTACAACGTGATTTCATGTATCCCACGGGGCGCGCGACGCGCCCACAGCAGACGGAAGGCAAGGAGCCCCCGATGAGCAATGACGGCAAGAAGGTCAAGGTCCACTACGTCGGCACCCTGGACGACGGCACCAAGTTCGACTCCTCCCGCGACCGCAACGAGCCCCTGGCGTTCACCTGCATGGCGGGTCAGATGATCAAGGGCTTCGACGCCGCCGTGCGCGAGATGGAGGTCGGCCAGGTCGTCGACGTCCACATCCCCGCCGCCGACGCCTACGGCGAGCGCCGCGACGACCTGGTGCAGTCCGTGCCCGTCGCGCAGCTGCCCGGCTCCGAGACCCTGAGCGTCGGCGACCGCGTCATGCTGGGCACCCCCATGGGCCAGCCCCTGCCGGCCACCGTCGTCGAGAAGGACGACGTCACGGTCACCTTCGACATGAACCACGAGCTCGCCGGCCAGGCGCTCAACTTCAACATCGAGCTCCTCGAGGTCGAGGAGTAGCGGCCGCGCCCCCGACGGGGGACCGGCTGCACGGGCGCCCGGGCACGCCACGGACGCCACGACGAGAGGGCCGCGCCCGCTCCCCCACCGGGGATGCGGGCGCGGCCCTCTTTCGTGTGCGCGGGACGCGGCGGTGCCGGGACGCGGCGGCGCCTCTCGCCGGGCATCGGGTGCCGGGGCGCGATGCTTCTCGCCGGGTATCGGGTGCCGGGGCGCGATGCTTCTCGCCGGGTGCCGTGGCGCGGCGCGCGCTTCTCGCCGGGTGCCGTGGCGGGGCGCGGCGCCTCTCGCCGGGGCGCGCGCGGGCTAGGCCATCTGCTCGGGGCGGAACACCTCGTCGAAGCGCTCGGGCGTGAGCAGCCCCAGCGAGACGCAGGCCTCGCGCAGGCTCGTGCCCTCGGCGTGGGCCTTCTTGGCCACGCGCGCGGCGTTGTCGTAGCCGATGTACGGGTTGAGGCACGTCACAAGCATGAGCGAGTCGTGCAGGTTGTGGCGCATGCGCTCGCGGTTGGCCACGATGCCCGAGGCGCACCTCTCGTCGAAGGAGGCGATGGCGTCGGCGAGCAGGGTGACGGACTGCAGGAAGTCGTAGGCGATGACGGGCATGAAGACGTTGAGCTCGAAGTTGCCCTGCGACGCGGCCATGCCGATGGTCGCGTCGTTGCCCATGACCTGGACGGCCACCATGGTCACGGCCTCGCACTGCGTGGGGTTGACCTTGCCGGGCATGATAGAGCTTCCGGGCTCGTTGGCCGGGATGGAGATCTCGCCGAGGCCCAGGCGCGGGCCGGAGGCGAGCCAGCGCACGTCGTTGGCCACCTTCATCATGTTGGCGGCGAGGCCCTTGACCGCGCCGTGCGCGAAGACCATGGCGTCCTTGCCGGTGAGCGCGCGGAACTTGTTGGGGTCGGTCACGAAGGGCAGGCCGGTCTGCGCGGCGAGCTCCTCGGCGACGGCCACGTCGAAGCCCTCCGGGGCGTTGAGGCCCGTGCCCACGGCGGTGCCTCCCAGTGCCAGGCGCAGCAGGCCCGGCATGGAGGCCTCGAGCTCCTCCCGCGAGCCCTCGAGCAGGCCGCGCCACCCGCTGACCTCCTGCGGGAACGAGATGGGCACCGCGTCCTGCAGGTGGGTGCGGCCGCTCTTCACGACGCCCTCGGACTCGTGCTCGATGCGGCGGAAGGTCTCGCAGAGGTGGTCGACCGCGGGCAACAGGCGGCCGGTGACGGCCTGCGCGGCGGCCACGTGCATGGCCGTCGGGAAGGTGTCGTTGGACGACTGGCTCATGTTGACCGAGTCGTTGGGGTGCAGCCTGCGCTCCCCCGCAATCTGGTTGCCGCGGTTGGCGAGGACCTCGTTCATGTTCATGTTGGACTGCGTGCCGGAGCCGGTCTGCCAGACCACGAGCGGGAAGTGTCGGTCGAGCTCGCCGGACAGCACCTCGTCGGCGGCCTGCGCGATGAGGTCCGCGTCGGTGGCCGAAAGCTTTCCCAGGCGGCAGTTGGCGCGCGCCGCGGCCTTCTTGACCTGCGCGAACGCCATGACGACCTCACGCGGCATGCGCTCGGTGCCAATGGGGAAGTTCTCGTGGCTGCGCTCGGTCTGCGCGCCCCAGAGGGCCCAGTCGGGAACCTGCATCTCGCCCATGGAGTCGCGCTCGGTGCGCATGGCCTCGTGGTGCCTCTCGCTCATCGGTCCTCCTCGCCCGCGAGGTCGTCCGCGGGCACGTCGTGGTCATCATCGTCGTCATTGTCGTCGGTGTCGTCATAGGCGACGTCGGCGTCCTCGTCGTCGGCGAGAAGCGCCGCGCCGTCGTCGGCCGCGGGGTCGTCGTCGGCGAGAGGGGACTCGTCGTCCGGGGCCGCGGGGTCGTCATCGGCCGTGGCGCCGCCCGGGGCCGCGCCGCCGTCCTTCTCGGCCACGCCGTCGCCCTCGTCGGAGTCGTCCCAGGCCCTGACGTCGTCGGCCGACGCGCGGGCCACGCCGTTGGCGGAGGGGTCCGCGTCCTCGTCGCCGTCCAGCCCGCAGCCGCGGCCCGCGCCCTCGAGGCGCTCGAGGCCGGACGTGATGGCCCTCACGACCTCGGCCTGGTCGCGCGCGACGACGCCCAGCTCGGCGCGGACGCCGCGGAAGCGCGGGCTCTTGGAGCACTCCTGCGCCAGACGGCGACACTCGCGCGCGGCGTGCAGCGAGCCCAGCTCGGACTGGATCTGGTCGAGGTACTCGCTCATCTGCGCGCGCTCGGGCCCGAGCAGCAGGCCCAGGCGCTCGGCGACGTACTGCATCTCCTTGGCGTCGCGGCGGGCGGCGAAGACGGCGTCGCCGTTGCGGAGGTCCAGGCCGAAGAGCGCCTCGTCGAGGCCCTCGAGCATGTGGTCGAAGCGCTCCGCCAGGTCCTCGGCGCCCACGCCGGAGGCGCACACGCGCGACTTCCAGCTGACGGTCGCGAGGTCCTCGGCGAGCTTGCGCAGCGCCTTGCCCACGTGCTGCTTGCGGCACAGGGCCTCGAGGGACGCGCACTCCAGCGCGCGCTCCTTGGCGCACGCCATGGGCAGCAGGCTGTTCTCGCCCAGCTCGCCGTCCTCCACGAGGCCGTCGACCTTGCCGGACAGGACGTCGAGGCCCCTCAGGCGCGCGGTGGCCGCCTGGAGGTCCTTGAGGACGTGCTCGCAGCGGCGGGCCTGCTTCTTGCCCTGCCACGGCGAGACGAACTCGAGCAGCGAGCGCATGCGGCGGATCGCCGTGCGCAGCGAGACGAGCGCGACCGAGTCCTCGGTGTCGTCGAGGAACGCGCGGTACGCCTCGACGACCTCGCCGGCGGCGCAGGCGAGCTCCTGCTCGACGGAGGCGAGCTCCTCCCATGACCCAGTGGTGGGGCCCGCGACGTACCACAGCAGCCTCGCGGGCTCGCCGGGGCCGCCGGAGACGTCCAGCGCCGCCACGGCGCCCTTGTCGAAGGGCACGCTCATGCCGCTCAGGCGCAGCGCGAGCTGGTCCATGAAGGGGGCGTGGCCCACGGCGACGACGCAGCGCCTGGGGCACGCGTCGAGCTCGGCGAGGAACGCCTGCATGTCCTGGGCGTAGAGGCAGTCGTGGACCTCGATGTCGGCGCCGTCGAGGGCCTCGGAGACCACCTGGGCGGTCTGCAGGGCCCTGATGGCAGGGCTGCTCCACAGCGCCACGTCGGGGTCGTTGCCGAGAAGCGCGAAGGTGCGCGGGTAGGCGACCTCCAGCGCGCGGGCGGCCGACGGGAGCAGCCTGCGGTCGAAGTCGCTGCCCGACGCCGAGGACTCCTCGGGATTGCCGTGCCTGACCAGTACGAGCGTCCTTGCCATGTCTCCCCCGATCAACGTTGGCGGACCTTCGCGGCGCGCGGCCCATGGCCGTGGCGTCACAGCCCTCTAGCTTACCAATGACTACCCCAACCCGACGGGTCCCATCCGCGGGCGGCACGACTCGCCCGACGCGCGGCGCCAGACGGCAGGAGGGCCGGGCCCCAGACGGGCCCGGCCCTCCCCTCGTGCGCGGGTCATGCGGTGCCGGCGCCCGTCGCTGGCGCCGGCCCAAGCGCTACATCAGCTCGCAGACCTGCGACGCGAACGCCACGGGGTCCTCGGGCATCATGCCCTCGACGAGCAGCGCCTGGCTGTAGAGCAGCTGTGCGTAGAGCGCGACCTTCTCGGCGTCACCGGCCTGCTGGGCGGCGGTGAGCTTGGAGAACACAGGGTGCTTGGCGTTGACCTCGAGCACGCGGATGGCCTTGGGGGCCTCGCCGGACTCGGGGCCGGCGGAGAGGACCTTCTCCATGCCCAGCGACAGCGGGCCCTCGGACGAGATCGTGGCCGGGGCGTCGTCGCCGGCGAGGCGCGTGGAGACGCAGACCTTGCCGACCTTCTCGCCCAGCGCGTCCTTCATGGCCTCGAACAGGCCCTCGTTGGCCTTGGTGGCCTCCTCGGCCTCGGCCTTCTCCTCGTCGCTGGCGAGATCGAGGTCGCCGGACGAGACGTTCCTGAGCTCCAGGGAGCGGTCCTCGACCTCGGGCTCGGCGCCGTCCTCGACGGCCTTCTGCGCGGCCTCGTCGGCGTAGGACTTGGGCAGGCCGTGGGCCAGGTAGTCGTGCATGGCCTGGAAGCAGAACTCGTCGACGTCCTCGGTGCACAGCAGCACGTCGTAGCCGTGGTCGAGCACGGACTTGACCACGGGCATCTTGGCGAGGCGGTCGCGGTCGTCGCCGGCGGCATAGTAGACCTTGTCCTGGCCCTCGGGCATGGCCTTGGCGTACTCGGCCAGGGTCACCATCTTGCCCTCGCGCGCGCTCCAGAACAGGAGCAGGTCGCCGAGCTCGTCCTTCTTGGTGCCGTAGCTGGAGTAGATGCCGTACTTGAGGCCGCGACCGAAGTTGGAGAAGAACTTCTCGTAGGCCTCGCGGTCCTCGTCGCGCATGGACTCGAGCTCTGAGGTGACCTTCTTCTCGATGCGGCGCGCCATGGCCTGGAGCTGGCGGGTCTGCTGCAGGGTCTCGCGCGAGATGTTGAGCGTGATGTCGGAGGAGTCGACCACGCCGCGGACGAAGTTGTAGTAGTCGGGGAGGAGGTCGGCGCACTTCTCCATGATGAGGACGTTGGAGCTGTAGAGCTCGAGGCCCTTCTCGTAGTCGCGGCTGTAGAGGTCGAACGGCGCCTGGCCCGGGACGAAGAGCAGCGCGTCGTACTCGAGGGCGCCCTCGGCGTGGAGGCTGAAGGTGCGCGCGGGGTCGGCCCAGTCGTGGAAGGTGGACTTGTAGAACTCGGCGTACTCCTCGTCCGTGACCTCGGAGGAGCGCTTCTTCCAGATCGGGGTCATCGAGTTGATGGTCTCGACCTCGGTGTAGTCCTCCCACTCCGGCTTGTAGTCGTCGCCGGCGTCCTCGGGCCTGGGCTTCTCGCGGCTCTTGGTGACCTCCATGCGGACGGGGTAGCGCACGTAGTTGCTGTAGCGGCGGATGAGCTCCTGGAGCTGGTACTCCGAGAGGAACTCGCTGTAGGAGGCGTCCTCGGCGTCGTCCTTGAGGGTCATGACGACGTCGGTGCCGTTGGTGGCGCGCCAGGCCGGGTCGTCGGGGGCCACGGTGGAGATGTCGTAGCCCTCGATTCCGTCGGACGTCCAGCGCAGGCACTCGTCGGAGCCGAAGGCGCGCGTGACGACGCTGACCTCCTTGGCGACCATGAACGCGGAGTAGAAGCCCACGCCGAAGCGGCCGATGATGTCGACGGCGTCGCCCTGGCTCTCGGCGTTCTCCTCCTTGAACTGCTCGGAGCCCGAGTGAGCGATGGTGCCCAGGTTGGCCTCGAGCTCGTCGGCGGTCATGCCGATGCCGTTGTCCGAGACGGTGATGGTGCGCGCGTCCTTGTCGAACGACACGTCGATGGCGAGGTTCTCCTGGTCGATGTGGGCCGAGGCGTCAGTCAGGCTCTTGAGGTAGAGCTTGTCGATGGCGTCGGAGGCGTTGGACACCAGCTCGCGCAGGAAGATCTCGCGGTTGGTGTAGATGGAGTTGATCATGAGGTCGAGCAGCTTCTTGCTCTCTGTCTTGAACTTGCGCATGCGCGCTCCCCTTTCGTGCGGACGTTGAACGAGGGGGAGTCTACCCCTCCGCGCGCGGGGCTAAGCGCCCACACAAAGGAAACCTCAGCGTTTGCGGCTTAGATTATGTGCGCGAGAAGCGCGCGGCGTCTGGGAGTGCGGGGCGGGCGGCGATGCGGCGAGAGGCACGCGGCGTCGTGTGGCGCGGTGCGGGCGGCTCAGGCGCGAGACGCGTCGGCGTCGTGGCGAACCGTGCCGAGGAATGCCTCGTCATAGGCCACCGCGCCGTCGGCGCGCAGCCCGCGGGCGCCCGCGACCACGAGGTAGTTGTCCTCGCCGCCCAGGTCCTCGTCGCTGGCGGGCACCACGAGCACCTCGGCGAACGCCGTGCGCAGCGAGGCCACGAGGTCGCGAAGGAAGCCCAGGTCGCAGCCGTCGTCGCGCGACACCACGTTGGCGAGAAGCACCCCCGCGTCCCGCAGCGCGCCTCTCGCCGACGCCGCGGCCTCGGCGGTCGCGAGCGATGCGGCGGGCTCGTCGCCCACGAACGCGTCGAGCACCACGACGTCGAGCGAGCCCGGCGCGCAGGCGTCCAGCACGCGGCGACCGTCGTCGCACACGACGTCCATGCTGCCGCCCGCGCGAGCCATGAGCGCGCGGGCCTCGTCGAGGAAGAACCAGCGCCGGGCCGCCTCGACGACGGACGGCTCGAGCTCGGCCACGACGAGGCGCAGGCCCGGCCGCGCGACGGCGACCATCTTGGGGAACCCGAAGCCGCCCCCGCCCACGACGAGCACGTCCGACGCGTCGGGGACCAGGTCGAAGGCGCGCATGAACTCGCGCTGGTATGCGAAGGGCGCGACCATGCGCTCGCCCGGCGAGAGGTACGTGGCCGACTGCAGCACGCTCCCCGTCTGCAGCACGCGCATGTGCCTGCCCTCACCGTCGCGCATGCGGCGGACCCACGCGAGGCCGGACGACGTGGGCACGGGGCGCGGGCACCCGAGCCCGGCCCAGCCGAGAAGCGCCGCACCGGATGCGGCGGCGATGCCAAGTAGCGTGGCGGTTCTCGAGGCCATGTCCCTCCCCTGGTCGACGACCACCCATGATACCGGGACGGGCGTCCCGGGGCGCTGCTACCATGGTCACAGCAGACCAGGAGGCCGCCTTGCCCGTCATCGATCCCAACGTCACATGCGCCGCGACGCCGCAGCCCGCAACGACGCGCGCCGCCGTGGTGCGCGCCGCGGTTTGCGGCGCGTGCCAGATGCCGTGCGCCGCCACGCCACGGCCCGCCATGCCGCGCACCTCTCGCCCTACGGCGGACGGCCGCGACCGGGGGCTCGCGTCATGACCGGCACGCACCCGACGCACGGGTCCCGCCGACGCGACGCCGGTGACCTCGACGACCTGATCGACGCCCTCAACGGGCGACTGCGCAAGCGCGGCGTCGCACGCGCCTCCGAGGGGACCTACGCCGACGAGCCGATCGTATTCCGCGGCTCCCGGATGCGCGCCGCCACATCCGCCCGCATAGCCGAGATGCGCGCCCTCGCGACGTCTCCCGAGGCTCGCAGGTGGTCCGATGCGCAGCTCTTCGTCGCGCAGGCGCGCCTGATGGAGGGCCACGACGAGGCCGAGGCGCCGCGTGTGGGCGACTTCCAGACCTACCTGCCCACCTACCAGTCCATGACTGACGCCCAGCTGCGCGCCTACTTCGCGTGGCGCACGGCCCTGCGACGCGGCGAGGTCGCGAGCGCGCCGGCGCCCTTCTCGTACGTCTTGCTCTACGAGCTGCTCAACGGCGTGGGCACCACGCCCGGTCCCGAGGGCTTCGCCGCCGTCAGGGACACGTGGCAGGCACTTCGCGCGCAGCAGCCCTCACTGGACCTCTACGCTCCCACGTGGCTCGCGGACTACTGCGCCTGGCACGGGCTGGACCCAGCGCTGGCCATGCCGTACGTCGACGCGCAGCGCCCCGTGTGGGCCCGCGCGCTTCTCGACCTGCAGGAGCGGGCCCTGGCCGCACCTTCGAGGGGCGGACGCGCCGCCACCTCGCTGCCCTACGGACAGGACCCGGACCTCGACGCACGCGCCTGGGAGGCCGTGCGCGGGCTGTCGGCCCACGACCCGGCCGCGAGCCCCGTCTGGCACGGGCGCGCCGACGAGCTTCGCCACGCGTGCCTCGGCGTCCTGTGGGCGCTCATGCGCCGCCAGCGCACGGCCAACAACCCGAGCCTCGTGGACGCGTGGGTCGGGTCCTTCTCGCGGATGCCGCACCTCGTGTTCGCGTCGGCAGTCTTCTGGCAGGGTGCGGGCCATGCCGACGTCATCTACCAGATGGGGTCGGTGCGCACGTACGCCTGCCACAACGGGCTGTGGACGCTCACGGGACTGCGCGGCGCGAGCTCGAGCTGCCACCAGATGACGCGGCTCGTCCGCACCGTCGACATGGCCATGCGAGAGGAGCTGGGCCTCACGCCCGCACTCGCGCGCCGTGACGAGCCCAAGTACCTGGTCGACCTCGCGCACCGAGAGGCTCGCGAGGCGCTGCACCCCCGTGCGAAGGCAGCGAGAGGCGCCGGCGCGGGGAGCCGCGACGGCATGGACGGGGACGGGGCGGCGCCCGCACGGCCGGTGCGCATCCAGATCGACGTTTCGAAGCTCGACGCGATCCGCGAGGACGCCGAGGTCACCTGCGAGAGCCTGCTCATCGACGAGGAGCGCGACCTGCCCATCCCCGCCACGGGCGCGCTCGCACCGGACGCCGTGCCCGGAGCGCCCACTGGCGATCAGCGCGCCGACGGCCAGCGCGTCAGCGACCAGACTGCCGACGACCGGCCTGCAGGCCGGCAGCCGGCCGACAGTCAGCGCGCCGACACTCAGCGCACCGGCCACCGCTCCCCTGCCGAGGGGGGCGACGCAGGCGACTCCCGCGAGGAGCCCGAGGCACTCATGGGGCTCTCGGCATCGGCCCGTGCGATGCTCGACGCGCTGCTCGCCGGGCGCCGTCCCGACAGGAGCAACCTCGACCTGGAGGTTGACGAGGTCAACGAGGCCCTCTACGACCTACTCGGCGACTGTGCCGTACAGATGGGAGACGACGGCGTGCCCGAGCTGGTCCCCGACTACGTCGATGACCTCCACGAGGAGCTCGGCGTCTGACGGCGCCACACCCAAGGCCCGTAGCCTCACACATCAACGCCGAGAAGGACGTGCCCATAAGGACGTGCCCTTCTCGCAGCCGCGGACACGTAGCCGAGTGGCCTGGCTCCGGACGCCCCGCGAGCCGCCCTCCCAGCAGATGTGAAGAACGCCCCCGACCGCAAGGGCCGGGGGCGATCCTGTGCGTGAGCACGGTGGAGCCGAGGCTACTTCCTGACGCGACGGGCAGCGACCAGGGTCAGCGCGGAGGCGCCGGCAGCCAGGCCGGCAGCGAGCGAGACGGGGTCGCCGGTGCCGGGGAGCTTCTGGTCAGAGGAGCCCTTGTCAGACTCGGGCGTGGTGCCCTCAGTGGTGCCGCCGTTGGTGGCGATCTTGGACCACTTGGCATAGACGGTCAGGTCGGACGTGACCGGCTGGGTCGCGTCGAAGGCCTGGGTCAGCTCCTTGTCGAGGAACCAGCCCTCGAAGGTGTAGCCCTCGCAGACGGGAGTGGGAACGTCGGAGAGGGACTGGCCGGAGAGCACCGTGCGGGTCTCGTTGTCCGTCGCGGGGATGCAGTCGTCGAAGGTGACGGTCCAGGTGGCGAGCTTGGCACCGTCGATGGCGGCACGCAGGTTGCTGCGAGCGGCATCGAAGTCACCAGCGGAGGGGTACTTGCCAGCCTCGATGTTGGCGAGCATGTCGGTGCAGGCCTTCTTGGCGGCGTTGATCGCGTCGACGGAGTCGGCGGTCAGCTGGCCGTCGTTCTGGGCGAGGAAGGCGTCGGCGTCGGCGACGTCCTGCTTCATGCCGTTGACGTCGAGGACGACGTCGGGATCGACGGACTGGCCCTTGACGGTGCCGTCGATGACGACCTCGACCACGTGGTTGACGTACTCGTGGTGGTTCTTGATCGGCTGGCCGGCCTCATCGCAGGGGAAGTAGCCGCTCTGGTACAGGCGGACGTAGCGGCCCTCGACGGGAGCCTTGCCGGCCATGAGGTCGGTGCCGGCGCCGGTCTCGAAGTAGGTCTTGTCGGTGGGCTCGCCAAGGTTGAAGTTGTCCTTGTAGCCGTTATAGCCGGAGTGGTAGACGACCTTGGCGTCGGAGAAGTCCGGGTTGTTGGCCACGACGAGCGCGGTGTTGGTGTAGGTGACCTTCTTGGAGTCCTTGCCCCAGGTGCCAGGCCAGCCGAGCCAGTTGCGCTTCAGCTGGAAGGAGCTGATGGTGGCAGTCTTGCCAAGGTCGAACTGGATGTAGGTGCCGCCGTTGGCGACGGGGTTGCCCTGGGAGTCGACGGTACCGATGGCAGTGGCCTTGAACGGGCCGTCGGCCACGCCGTCAACCAGGCGGTCGAGCGGCTCGGAGCTGGAGACGGGGCCCGCGGCGGATCCCTCGACCCAGTGGCCGGTGACGGAGTTCCTGTCGACAAGCAGGCCGGTCTTCGGGTCGGTGAACGTAGTGAGGTTCACGCCGGGGACGAGGGCGCGCTTGGCGACGGGGATGACCTTCAGGTACTTGGCGATCTCAGCCGCGTCAGAGCCATTGATGGCCTTGATCGCACCGCGGATCGTAGCGTCCAAGTTGTACTTGGACCACGAGGTGGCGGTGACGTTCGGACGCAGGGCGATGAGCTCGTCCACGAGGCTCTGGAGCTTCTGGGCGTCGCTCTGGTCGGCCTGCTCGGCCGCGACCTGCTGGACGGGAGCCGCGACGGCGGTGGCGGGGGCGACGACGGAGCCACCCACCAGACCGGCGACGACAGCAAACGCCGCAGTGGCCTTGATGACGTTCTTGTTCAAGATGACCTCCTTCTTGCGCGCGGGGCGCTCGAGTAGGCGCCCCGAACTGCGCGGGCGCCTAGGTATCTGCAAAATTGTTTCACGCGGATTAGGTTCCGACGTTCTCAACTCAATCAGCTTACATTCAGTCCACGATCTCTCCACATAATTCAGGTCTAGGTCACGCTCGCCGGAAGAGGACGTCCTCTCGCCGAAGTGCCACTGGAGACGAAGGGCCGCCCCGAAGGGCGGCCACGTGAACGCGAGAGCTGGTCTAGCGCTACTCGAACTCGATGGTGCCGCAGGGCTTGGGGGTCAGGTCGTAGAGGACGCGACAGATGCCGGGGACCTCGGAGGCGATGCGGTCGCCGATCTTCTTGAGCAGGGCCCAGTCGAGCTCCGGGACCTCGGCGGTCATGGCGTCGACGGTGTTGACCGCGCGAATGAACGCGGGCCACTCGTAGAGGCGCTTGCCGTCCTTGACGCCGGTCACGCGGAAGTCGGGGACGCTGACGAAGTACTGCCAGACCTTGCCCTCCAGGCCGGCGAGGGCGAACTCCTCGCGCAGGATAGCGTCCGCCTCGCGCAGGGCCTCGAGGCGGTCGCGGGTGATGGCGCCCAGGCAGCGCACGCCGAGGCCGGGGCCGGGGAACGGCTGGCGATCGACCATGCTCTCGGGGAGGCCGAGCTCGCGGCCGACCATGCGGACCTCGTCCTTGTAGAGGAGCCTGACGGGCTCGCACAGCTCGAACTGGAGGTCGTCGGGCAGGCCGCCGACGTTGTGGTGCGCCTTGACGCCGTCGGACTCGACGATGTCGGGATAGATGGTGCCCTGGGCGAGGAAGCTGACCTCGTCGCCGACCTTGCGGGCCTCCTCCTCGAAGACGCGGATGAACTCGGCGCCGATGATCTTGCGCTTGCGCTCCGGCTCCTCGACGCCGTCGAGCAGCGACAGGAACCTGTCGGTGGCGTCGACGTAGACCAGGTTGGCGTCGAGCTGGTTGCGGAACACGTCGACGACCTGCTCGGACTCGCCCTTGATCAGCAGCGCCGCGACGACGGAGGAGTCGACGCCGCCCGAGAGGGCCAGCAGGGCCTTCTTGTCGCCGATCTGCTCGCGGCAGGCCGCGACCTGCTCCTCGATGAACTGGCGGGCGAGCTCGGGGGTGTTGATGCGCTGCATGTCATCGGGACGCTTGTTGGCGTTCATGGGACCCTCCTTGGGCGAGGTCGAACAGTCATGGTGGAAGGAGTATATCACCGCGAAGGGGCGTTTCGTCCGTGGGAACACGTGTTTGTTTTCGTCCGTGGGGATGCTATCATCTGACCCGACGAATCACACGAGAGGAGACGCCATGGCAACAGGCTCCAAGGTCCCCAGGCGCGTCGCGGCCGTCATCATCAACTCGCTCAAGGGCGGCGTCGTCCCGCGCATCGGGCTGCCGTACATCACCGTCGGCCGGAAGCGGGAGATCGAGGCCCTCCTCCACGACCTGGAGCTCGTGGCCGACGGCGGTGCCAGCTTCCGCTTCCTCGTCGGGCGCTACGGCAGCGGCAAGAGCTTCCTGCTCCAGACCATCCGCACGCACGCCATGGGCAGCGGCTTCGTGGTCGCCGACGCGGACCTCTCCCCCGAGCGCCGCTTCCAGGGCACCGGAGGCCAGGGGCTGGCCACCTACCGAGAGCTCGTGCGCAACCTCTCGACCAAGACCCGTCCGGAGGGTGGGGCCCTGCAGCTGGTGCTGGACCGCTGGGTGGTGCGCACCCGCGAGCGGGTCGAGCAGGGCAGCCCCGACGCGCTCAGGGAGCAGCTCGAGCCCCTCAACGAGCTCGTGCACGGCTTCGACTTCGGCTTCGTCCTGCGCGCGTACTACACGGCCACGGTCGAGGGGGACGACCTGCGCCGGGACGCCGCCCTGCGCTGGCTGCGCGGAGAGTTCCGCACCAAGACCCAGGCAAGGGCCGAGCTCGGCGCCCCGTCGATCGTCGACGACGACAGCTGGTACGACTACCTCAAGCTCTTCGCGCAGTTCCTTGTCGGGGCGGGCTACAAGGGCCTCCTCGTCCTCGTCGACGAGCTGGTCAACCTGTACAAGATCCCCAACGCCCAGTCTCGCCAGAACAACTACGAGAAGATCCTGACCATGTACAACGACACCCTCCAGGGAAAGGCGCACCACCTGGGGGTCATCATGGGCTCCACCCCGCAGGCCCTCGAGGACCGTCGCCGCGGCGTCTACTCGTACGAGGCGCTTCGCAGCCGCCTCGCCCAGGGCCGCTTCGCACGGGAGGGCCTCAGCGACATGCTGGCGCCCGTCATCCGGCTCGAGCCGCTCACCCACGAGGAGCTCCTCGTGCTCGTCGAGAAGCTCGCGGACATCCACGCCGGCTACTTCGGTTACGAGCGCGAGGTCACGCAGGACCAGCTTGTGAGGTTCCTCCAGATAGAGTTCGGACGCGTGGGGTCGCAGACCCACCTGACGCCCCGCGAGGTCATCAGGGACTTCGTGGAGCTTCTCGACATCGCGTACCAGGACGACTCCACCTGCGTGGAGGACCTCCTGAGCGCCGAGGCCCTCGAGCGGGTCGTCGGCGTCGCCGGCGATGGGGCCGGGGACGACCCCGACCAGGACCAGTTCGCCGAGTTCACGCTCTAGCCCGGGGAGGTGCCATGGGGGTCTTCGACCGCTACGCCCCGTTCGTCCAGGACTTCGTCTACCAGCACGAGTGGGAGAGCCTGAGGTCCATCCAGGTCGCTGCCGGGGAGGCCATCTTCGACACCGACGACAACCTGCTGCTCTGCGCCCAGACCGCCTCCGGCAAGACCGAGGCGGCGTTCTTCCCCATCATCAGCGAGTTCTGGGAGAACCCTCCCCGGTCCGTCGGGGCCATCTACCTGGGTCCCACCAAGGCACTCATCAACGACCAGTTCTACCGCCTCGCGGACCTCTGCGAGGAGGCGGGCATCAACGTGTGGCACTGGCACGGGGACGTGTCGGCCTCGCACAAGGCGAAGCTCGTGAGGAACCCCTCCGGCATCCTGCAGATCACGCCCGAGTCCCTCGAGGCGATGCTGCTGCACCGTCACGCCATCGTCCCCAAGCTCTTCTGCGACCTGCGCTACGTCGTCATCGACGAAATCCACTCCTTGCTGCGGGCGGACAGGGGCGGCCAGACCCTCTGCCTGGTCCAGAGGCTCGAGCGCATGGCGGGCGTCCGGCCGCGTCGCATCGGGCTCTCCGCCACGGTCGGCGACCCCATCGCAATGGGGGAGCTCCTCTCCGCCGGAACGGGCCGCCAGACCCTCGTCCCCCGGATCCAGGAGCCGCCACGGACCTGGCGCATCTCGATGGAGCACTTCTACAAGGACGGACCCCAGGCCGACGAGCAGCCTGATCCGCGCTCCGCCGGGGCCGCGGCCCCGGCGGACGTCGTCGACGTGAGCCGCCCCGACGCCCTGCCCGAGGCGGACGTCAGCGTCCGCATGCCCGAGCCGGAGGAGCCCACGGACCGCGCGCCCTCGCTCGCCGACCCCGGCATCGGCTACATCTTCGAGCACACGCGTCACCGCAAGTCCCTCGTCTTCTGCAACTCCCGCGAGGAGGCCGAGGAGGTCACGACGACGCTGCGCCGCTACTGCGAGGCCAACGGGGAGCCCGACCGCTTCCTCATCCACCACGGCAACCTGTCGGCCGCGATCCGCCAGACCGCGGAGGAGCTCATGCGCGACGACGACAGCGAGCTCACCACGGTGGCCACGTCCACCCTCGAGCTCGGCATCGACGTCGGTCGCCTGGGGAGGGCCTTCCAGATCGACGCGCCGTTCACCGTCTCGTCGTTCCTGCAGCGCATGGGACGCACGGGACGCAGAGGCGACCCTCCCGAGATGTGGTTCGTCATGCGAGAGGAGCAGCCCGAGCCGCGCGCCGCCCTGCCCGAGACCATCCCGTGGAAGCTCGCACAGGGAATCGCCCTCGTCCAGCTCTACCGAGAGGAGCGATGGGTCGAGCCGCTGAGGCTGGACCGCCTGCCCTACAGCCTGCTGTGCCACCAGACCCTCGCCACCCTCGCCTCCGAGGGCGAGATGACACCCGCCCAGCTGGCGTCCAAAGTCCTGACGCTCACCTACTTCCGACGCATCGGCACCGACGACTTCCGCGTCCTGCTGCACCACCTCCTTGACCACGACTACATAGAGCAGACCGACGAGGGCGGCCTGATCGTCGGGCTCGCTGGCGAGCGCATGACCAACTCGCACAAGTTCTACGCGGTGTTCCAGGAGAACGTCGAGTACGCGGTGCGCTGCGACTCGACGGAGATCGGCACCCTCGTCGCCCCGCCGCCGGCCGGCGAGAAGGTCGCCATCGCGGGCCACGTCTGGCTCGTCGAGGAGGTCGACCACGAGCGCCACGTGCTCTACGTCACCCAGGTGAAGGGCCGCGTGCCCGCCTACTTCGGACAGGTTGCCGGTGACGTCAACACGCGCATCCTCGAGCGCATGCGGCAGGTGCTGGAGGAGGGCGCAACCTACCCCTACCTCATGCCGCACGCGCGGGCCCGCCTCTCGCAGGCCCGCGTGGCAGCACGGGCGTCGGGAATGCTGCGCCGGCCCCTCGTCTGCCTTGGCGAGAACGACCGCGAGCAGACCATGTGGTGCCTTCTCCCCTGGCTGGGCACGTACGCCTTCCTCGCGCTCGAGAGGCTCCTCAAGCTCGTCTGCGCAGCGGAAATCGGCCTCAAGGGGCTCGACTCCTCGCGGCCGTACTTCATGACCTTCGTCATGGAGGCCGACCCCGGTCGGTTCTTCTCGGTGGTCACGCGCGCCGCGCGGGAGCTCGACGACCCGATGACGCTGCTCTACCCCGGCGAGGTCCCCTACTTCGAGAAGTACGACGAGCTGGTCCCGGAGTCGCTCGTCAGGAAGGGCTTTGCCCTCGGCGTGCTCGACGTGGACGGGGTGAGGGCACGTGTGGCGCAGTGGGAGCCCTACGCGGACGGTGTGGAGGACGTCGAGCCGCTCCCCGTGGCGCCCTCGTCGCTGCCCGAGGGCCCCAGCAGGAACGCACTCGCGTCGTCGGAGAGCTTCAGGCGCCCGTAGCGCTCGAAGTCCGGGTCGGACTCCTCCGCACACCGCATGCGGTCGACGAGCAGCCGCAGGTCGGCCGCCCCCATCTGTCGGAGGTCGTCCAGCCGCGCGATGCTCAGCAGGCCGAAGGCGCGCCAGAGCCCGTCGCTCATGGCGCCGGCCAACAGGACCCGCTCGACGGGAACCCGCAGGTGCCGGAGGTGCCCCAGGGCCGCCCCCGTCGGGTCGAGGCACCAGTAGCCGCCCGTCGCGTTGCGGAGGCGCCTGTTTGTGAGGAGCTCGTCGGTCACGAGGCCCCTGCGGTCACGCCCCGCGAGCTCGTCCCCGGCGGCGCGGCGGGCGGCGAGGCGCTCCGTCGCGAGGGCCACCACCCGGCCGTCCATCGCCTCGAGCGCGTCGTCGGTGCCGACGAGCCAGCGGCCGTCGCGGAGCAGCACCAGGGTCGGCGAGTCGCCCAGGCCCCAGACGTCGACGACGCCGTCGCGGACCGTGACCACCGCAAGCGTCGCGGAGGGGACGACGTCGGGGTCGGCCTCGTCGAGGGGGCAGCCGAGCGCCGCCTCGAACTCGTCGCGCGCCTCGGAGGCCGCGACCGCAAGGGCGTCCGGGAGCCCGAGCCCCTGCCCAAGCGACGCGCAGAGCATCGCGCCCACCCGGTGCGAGAGCCACTGCGCGTTGGTCTGGAACTCCCCGGGGAAGAGGCAGTCCCCCGCGAGGCCCGTGGCCCCGTCGAGCAGGACGCCATAGCCGTCGCCCACGCACGCGAAGTCCTCGTTCGCCCGGTTGCCCCTCTCGCTGACGCACACGCCACGCCACATGTCGGCGCCCCCTTCCAACGGTCGGCCATGCCCACCCATTCTAGGGTGCGCCGAGCCCCCAGCGCAGGACGGCGGCACAGCCCACGAGCGCGATCGAGGGTGCGAGCGGGATCCCCCTCCCGACGGCGCGACCCGCCAGCGCTCGAAGCGCCGCGACCGCGCCCCAACCGGCCACGCCCGCCATGCACGAGAGCGCCACGCACGCGAGGCCCCCGAGCGGCCCCGTCCAGGCCGCCACCGACGCGAGCAGCTTCACGTCGCCCCCGCCCATGTCGCCAGGGAGCCCGGCGAAGCGAGCCAGCCGCAGCGAGAGGAGCAGGGCGGCGAGCACGGCCACGACGCCCGCGCACGACTCGGCCGCCGCGGCCACGGTCGGCGCGACCAGCGGTCCCTCGCCCGGCACGCCCGCCGTCGTCGCCGTTACGACCCGCGCCACGAGCCCCGCAGCGGCCACGACTGCGCAGCACCGGTTGGGCACGAGCCTGCACCGCAGGTCGCACGCCGCCGCGACCGCGAGCGCCGCCACCGCCGACACGACCGCGAGGGCGAGGAGCGCCTCGGCGGCCGACCACGCCGTTCCCGTCGGACCCACCTGTCCCATGCGTCCCCCCTCTGCGCCCCGCGCGCCAGCCGCCACAGTCCGTCCGCTTAGCACCGGCCGCCCGCAACGGCCGCCCCGCACCGGCCGCTCTCGGCAGCCACCCCGCAGCCCGGCGCTTCTCGCCGCCTCGGGACCGGGGCCCGCATTGTGCCACCGCGCTCGCGCCCGTCGGGCCGTCGCACTCGGGCCCGTCGGGGGCGGGTCGTTCGGCATGTGCGAGCTGCGAGGATGCGCAGCGCGACATCCCGTGTCAGGTTGGTGGAAGTGCCCTCGCCCGTCGTATACTGGCCCGACGACGACCAGCGAGGAGGGGACATGACCGAGACGGCCCGCGAGAACGACCCGAGGAGCCCCCGCGCCCCGCACGCCGCGCCCGAAGCGGCCTCACATCCCGCGACCGCCGCGGACCCGCATCCCGCCCCGACCCCGCACGGCGCACCCGCGACCGCCGCGTCTGCGAGCCCCGCACCGGCCCCGCGCAACGCCCGCCTCGAGGCGCTGCGGCTCGTCGCCATCCTCTCGATCGCCGTGTTCCACACCTTCCAGCCCTGGTTCGCCGCAGCGACCGACGGCCGCGTCGACCTCGGCGTCCCGGTCCTGGCCGCCCTGAGCTTCAAGTCCACCTCCGCGCTCTCGCTGGCCCTGGCCGTCGCCTGCCTGGTGCGCGCCAGCGCGCCGGGCCGCCGCCCGTCCCCGCGCGCCTGTGGCGCCATCCTCTGGATCACCCCCTCGATCCTGGGGTTCTACGTGACCCAGTCGGTCTTCTCGCCGCTGTGGCGCCCATGGTTCGAGGGCCTCTGCGCGTCCGCCCTGGCCGCCGGCGGCCCGTGGGCGCTGCTGGCCTGCGGCCTGCTCCTCAGCGCGGCGCTTCTCGCCGTGACGCTCGTGGTCGACCGCGTCGTGCGCGTGGCGCCCCTGCGCAGGCTCCGGCTGGCCTAGCGCGGACGGGTATACTTCCCCTCACGCGACACGTGAAGGGAAGCAGCATGACAGAGTGGCTCGTGAGAAGGTTCGTCCCCAACGCACAGGACGTCGACGACCCGGGGGTGCGCACCCGCTACGGGCTTCTCGCCAGCGTGACCTGCATCGTCTGCAACGTGCTGCTGTGCCTGGGCAAGGGCCTCGTGGGCCTGCTCAGCGGCTCGGTCTCCATCGTGGCCGACGCCGTGAACAACCTCTCCGACGCGTCGAGCAACATCGTGAGCATGCTCGGCTTCAAGCTGGCCAGCAAGCCCGCCGACCGCGACCACCCCTACGGCCACGGCCGCTACGAGTACCTCGCCGGCCTCACCGTCGCCGTCCTGGTCTGCTCCATCGGCATCAACCTGGTCCTGAGCTCCGTCGACAAGATCTGCCACCCGCAGCCCACCGAGTTCGGCGCGGCGGTCGTGGTGGTCCTCGTCGGCTCCATGGCCGTCAAGCTGTGGATGATGGCGTTCAACCGCAAGCTGGGCCGCAAGATCTCCTCCGAGACCCTCGAGGCCACCGCGGTCGACTCCCGCAACGACGTGGTCTCGTCCGCCGCGGTCCTGGCCGCCGCCGTGCTCTCCAACGCCACCGGCTTCGACCTGGACGGCTGGGCGGGCCTGGCCGTGGGCGCCTTCATCTGCCTCAGTGGCTGGGAGCTCGTGCGCGACGCTGTCAGCCCGCTGCTGGGCCGCGTCCCCGACCCCGAGGAGGTCGAGCACATCCGCCAGAAGATCATGAGCTACCCGGGCGTCCTGGGCACCCACGACCTCATGGTCCACGACTACGGCCCCGGCAGGCAGTTCGCCAGCGCCCACGTCGAGATGGCCGGCGAGGGCGACCCCTTTGCACAGCACGACCTGCTCGACAACATCGAGCAGGACTTCCTCACCGACGACAACCTCGTCATGACCCTGCACTTCGACCCGATCGTCACCGACGACCCCAAGGTCACCGACATGCGCCACTGGATCGCCCTGGCCGTCAGGGACATCGACCCGCGCGTGACGATCCACGACCTGCGCTGCGTCCCCGGCCCCACGCACACCAACGTGATCTTCGACTGCGTCCGCCCCATGGAGTGCGAGCTCACCGCCGACGAGCTGCGCGACCGCGTCTGCGCCCTCGTGCGCGGCCACTACCCCAAGGCGATCTGCAAGATCCACGTCGACGAGTCGTACGTCTCGCCGCGCCAGTAGCCGCCGGCACCGACAGGCGCCAACCGTCGAGAGGCGCCGCCCGCCGCACCCGCGACGTGACCGCGCCCGCCCGGGCTGCGCCGCCCGCCCCGTCCCACGCCACCCCGCAAAGGAGCACCCATGCCCAGCCCCTCCTCCAGCTACCGTTCCAAGCAGGTCATCGTCATGCGCCGCGACCTCAGGATGCGCAAGGGCAAGATCGCCGCGCAGGCCGGCCACGCCTGCGTCGAGGCCACGCTGCTCGCCCTCGTCCGCGAGGACCGCGCCAAGGACCTGCGCGCCGACGACGGCTGGGCCTGGCTGAGCCACGAGGAGGGCGACACCTCGCCCCTCACCGACTGGTTCGACGCCGGCGTCGCCAAGATCTGCGTCTACGTGGACTCCGAGGAGGAGCTGCTCGACCTGGCGGCGCGCGGCCGCGAGCTCGGCTTCGCCGTCGCGCTCGTCCGCGACGCGGGCCACACCGAGTTCCACGGCGAGCCCACGTACACCTGCCTGGCCTTCGAGCCCCTGCCCGCCGAGAGGATCGACCCCCTCACCGGCGAGCTCCCGCTCTACTAGCGAGGCGTCCGGGACCCGGGCGCGGCGGTGCCGCCCCGGGGCCCTCTCGTCTGCGACGGCACTACACCTCTCACCGGGCCACACCCCTCGCCGACGCCCTTCTCGCCGCGCCGCCCGACGCGCGCCCGTCGCCGCGTCCCGGCTTCGCGTTCTTTGTCTGTTCCCTCGCCGCGCCCGCTAATTCCTACTTGTGGAGTGGGTTTATAAGTGCCACCCTTTTCCCTGTCGCGGTCGACGCCGCGACCACAGCGAAACGACAGGAGGCACCATGCGCACGGCAGACGGAATCGGGGCCCTCGTTGGGTCCACTCCCCTGGTCGACCTCTCTGATATGGTCGCGGGGGCCGCACGCGTCCTCGCCAAGTACGAGGCCGCCAACCCCGGCGGCTCCATCAAGGACCGGGTCGCCCTTGCCATCGTCGAGGACGCCGAGAGGGACGGCAGGCTCGCCCCCGGCGGCACCATCATCGAGCCCACCAGCGGCAACACCGGCGTCGGCCTCGCCATGGTCGCCGCCGAGAGGGGCTACCGCGTCATCCTCACCATGCCCGAGACCATGAGCGTCGAGCGACGCAAGCTCGCCCGCGCGTACGGCGCGCAGATCGTGCTCACCCCGGGCGCCGAGGGCATGCGCGGCGCCATCGAGCGCGCCGACCAGCTCCACGAGCAGACGCCCGGCTCCATCATCGCGGGCCAGTTCGACAACCCGGCCAACCCCCGCGCCCACTACCTCACCACCGGCCCCGAGGTCTGGGCCGACACCGACGGCACGGTCGACGTCTTCGTGGCCGGCGTGGGCACCGGCGGCACCATCACGGGCACCACGCGCTACCTCAGGGAGCGCCGTCCCGACCTTCTCGCCGTGGCCGTCGAGCCCGCCGAGAGCGCCGTGCTGGAGGGCCGCCCGTCCGGCGCCCACAAGATCCAGGGCATCGGCGCCGGCTTCGTGCCCCGAAACTACGACGCGTCGCTCGTCGACGAGGTCCTCGCCGTCGCGGGCGACGACGCCCTCGCCATGCGCCGCCGCCTGGCCGCCGAGAGGGGCCTGCTCGTGGGCATCTCGTCCGGCGCCAACGTCGTGGCCGCGCTGCGCCTCGCCGCGCGCCCCGAGCTCGCCGGCCGCACCATCGTGACCGTCCTCCCCGACACCGGGGAGCGCTACCTCTCGCTGGACGACTGATGTCCTGGCTCGCACGCGCCCGCGAGGACGTCGACGCCGTCATCGCCCGGGACCCCGCCGCCACCAGCCGGCTGAGCGTCGCGCTGCTCACGCCCGGCCTCCACGCCATCTGGGCGCACCGCCGCCAGCACTGGCTGTGGGAGCACGGCATGCGCGGGCTCGCCCGCTTCCTGGCGAGAAGGACCCAGCGCCGCTACGGCGTGGACATCCACCCCGCAGCGCAGGTCGGCAGGCGCCTCGTCATCGACCACGGCGTGGGCGTCGTCATCGGCCAGACCGCCGTCATCGGCGACGACTGCCTCATCTACCAGGGCGTCACCCTCGGCATGACGGGCAAGAAGACCGGCAAGCGCCACCCCACCCTGGGCGACCGCGTCATGGTGGGCGCCGGTGCCATCGTCCTCGGCGACATCGTGGTCGGCGACGACGTGCGCGTGGCCGCCGGCTCGGTGGTGCTCCACGACGTCCCCGCCTGCTCGACGGTGGCCGGCAACCCCGCCAAGGTGGTCCGCAGCCGCACCTGCCCCATGCTCGAGCACGCGGGCGACCCGGCGGCGCACGCCGGCGGCAAGAGGGGCCGCGAGGCCGGCGGCTGCGGCGAGAGGCCCGACGCCGGCGACGGCCCGGCGGCCGGGACCGCGCCCACGGCCGTGCCCGAGGGGGCCGACGAGGACGTGCGCTGGTCCTGCTCGCTGTAGCGCGCGGCCGCGGCCCGACGCAGGAGGGGGGCGGTGCCCCCGGCGTCTGCCGGGCACCGCCTCCCCCTCCTCTCGTCACGGTCCCGTGCGCCCGGGCACCCGCGCCGGCCCGCAGGGCCGTCCGCCGCGACCTAGCCCTCGGCGAGCCCCATCTCGCGCAGGCGCGCGGTCCGGGCCCGCTGCCCCTTCGGGCAGCTCGGGGCGCTCAGCGGGCAGTGGCGCCCGCAGCCCGGGCACCGCTCGTGCCCCAGGACGGCCTCGGCCGACGCCATGTCCGTGACGGACGCAGACGCGTCTTCGCGCCCCATGCCGGAACCAGACCCACCGCGCCCGGGCCTGCTGGGCCTCTCGGGCATCATTCCAAAGAACGCGGGCATAACTGCTACCTTTCTTGTGTCGTTTATCTCGCCCACATTCTACACTGCCGCGCGATGCTCGGGCGCGGCGCCACGAGTTGCGCACGCAGGCCCTTTCCGTGCCGTCAGGGCAGCTCGGCGTGCTATGCTTATAGTTTGTTGCGACTGCGAAAGGAACGGCACATGCGTCAGGGTTTCGACAACGACAAGTACATCTCGCTGCAGGCAGACCGCATCCGCAAGCGCATCGGCCAGTTCGGCGGCAAGCTCTACCTCGAGTTCGGCGGCAAGCTCTTCGACGACTACCACGCCAGCCGCGTCCTGCCCGGCTTCGAGCCCGACGCCAAGATCCGCATGCTGACCACCCTCAAGGACGACGTCGAGATCATCATCGTCATCAACGCGGAGAACATCGAGAACTCCAAGCGCCGCAGCGACATCGGCATCACCTACGACGAGGACGCCCTGCGCCTCATGGACGCCTTCCGCGGCCTTGGCATCGCCGTGGGCGGCATCTGCATCACCCACTTCACCGGCCAGCCACACGCCGAGGCCTTCCAGCACCGCCTCGAGGGCATGGGCGTCTCGGTCTGGCGCCACTACCTCATCGACGGCTACCCGTCCGACATCGCCCACATCGTGAGCGACGAGGGCTTCGGCAAGAACGACTACATCGAGACGACCCACCCGCTCGTGGTCGTCACCGCCCCGGGCCCGGGCTCCGGCAAGCTCGCCACGTGCCTCTCGCAGCTCTACCACGAGAACAAGCGCGGCATCAAGGCCGGCTACGCCAAGTACGAGACCTTCCCCGTGTGGAACCTTCCGCTCAAGCACCCGGTCAACGTCGCCTACGAGGCCGCCACGGCGGACCTGAACGACCGCAACATCATCGACCCGTTCCACCTCGAGGCCTACGGCGAGGTCACGGTCAACTACAACCGCGACGTCGAGACCTTCCCGGTCCTCAAGGCCATGATGGAGAAGATCGCCGGCGAGAGCCCCTACCAGTCCCCCACCGACATGGGCGTCAACATGGTCGGCATGTGCATCAGCGACGACGAGGCCTGCCAGGAAGCCGCGCGCCACGAGATCGTGCGCAGGTACTTCTCGACGGCCGAGGAGCTACGCCGCACCGGCGAGGGCACCGAGGCGCTCCACAAGATCGAGCTGCTCATGAACCAGGTGGGCATCGACGCCGACCTCTCGCCCGCGCACCAGGCCGCGCTCGACAAGGAGGCGGCGACGGGCGGTCCCGCCGCCGCCATGGTGCTGCCCGACGGCGCCGTGGTCACCGGCAAGACGTCCGACCTCATGGGCGCCGCCGCTTCGCTGCTGCTCAACGCCGTCAAGCACATGGCCGGCATCCCGCGCGAGGAGTTCGTCGTGAGCTCCGAGGCGCTCGAGCCCATCTGCTGCCTCAAGACCGAGCACCTGCGCAGCCGCAACCAGCGCCTGCACTCTGACGAGATGCTCATCGCGCTGTCGCTGAGCTCTGCCACCAACGACCGCGCCGGCATGGCCGTCGACGCCCTCGACCAGCTCGCGGGCTGCGACGCGTACTTCTCGGTGATCATCTCCGAGGCCGACAAGAAGACCTACCGCGCCCTGGGCATCAACGTCTGCTGCGAGCCCAAGTACGAGCGCCTCGGCTACTACCACGCCTGATACGGACGACGCGCCTGGGAGGGGCACCATGAAGCGCATCCTGATGATCGCCACGGGCGGGACCATCGCCTCGACCTCAGACGGGTCGGGGCTCGCGCCCACCCTCACCGGGCGCGAGGTCGCCGAGTGCGTGCCCCTCATCGACACCCTCTGCGAGCTGGACTTCGTCCAGCCCATGAACATCGACAGCACCAACATGCGCCCGCGCGACTGGCGCCGGATCGCCCAGGTGGTCGCCGAGGCCTACGACCGCTACGACGGCTTCGTGGTCCTGCACGGGACCGACACCATGGCCTACACGGCCGCGGCCCTCTCCTACCTGATCCAGCGCAGCGAGAAGCCCATCGTGCTCACGGGCTCCCAGCAGCCCATGGCGAGCCCCTTCACCGACGCCAAGCTCAACATCTACCACAGCGTCCTGTACGCCTGCGACGACGCCAGCCACGACGTGAGCGTGGTCTTCGGCGGCCGCGTCATCTGCGGCACCCGCGCGCGCAAGCAGCGCACCATGAGCTTCAACGCCTTCGACAGCATGAACTACCCGCCCATCGCCTACGTCCGCAACGACAAGGTCGTGCGCGCCGGGCAGCTGCCCTCGTGCCCCGTGCGCTCCGGCGCGGCGCCTCTCGTCTACGACGCCCTCGATGAGCGCGTCCTGGTGCTCAAGCTCACGCCGGAGCTGCGCCCCGACATCCTGGAGCTTCTGAGCCGCGACTACGACGCGGTCATCCTCGAGACCTTCGGCATCGGCGGCATCCCCGACCACGAGGGCTCGTGGCGGCGCGCCATCTTCGACTGGGTCGAGTCCGGCCGCGTGATCGTCCTCACCACCCAGGTGCCCGAAGAGGGCCTCGACCTGGGCGTCTACGAGGTCGGACACGCCTACGCCGACGCCCCGGGCATCCTGCGCGGCGACGACATGACCGTCGAGGCGCTCGTGGCCAAGACCATGTGGGTCCTGGGCCAGGCCCACGACCCCTCCGAGGTCCCCGAGCTCTTCTACCGCGTGGTGAACAACGACCGCACCGCCCGCTAGGCGCCACGCGGCCCGTCGGCGCCCATGGCGCCCGCGGCGCACCCGTCGGCGCCCCCGGAGGTCGGGGCCCGTCAGCCAGGCCCCGACCTCTCCCGCCGACGCCGGGGCCGCGTCCTCGGCCCACTCCCCTATGTGCGCGGCGACCTCCTCGACGAGCCCCGGTCACGCGGGGCGACCTCGCGCAGGACCAGCAGGATCCCCTCCACGCGATCGACGAGCCGACGCCCGCGGCTCGCGCGGCGCGGTGCGGACCCATGGCGCCGCCGGCACCGCGTCGCAGGCCGGCGAGGACGAAGCAGACCCCCCTCGGGCACCCTGACGGGGTCGGGCTCGAGCTCGCGCCAGGCGGTGCGGGTCCCGACGCCATGGGGCGAGACCTCCTCGAAGCCCAGCTCGCAGAGACGCACCTCGTAGGTGGCGCGGAGCCTGCGGGCGGGCACGCCGCGCGGGTCGGAGTCCGACCTCCTCGCGAACCAGGCGGTCACGTAGGGCCTGCGGCCGGCGAGCGTGACGAGCCAGCCGGTGGGGAGCCCCACGCCGAGCAGGGTGATGGCGATCAGGACGACCACAACGGTCACGTACGGGGGCTCCGGGTCCATGACGGCGACGAGGACGCCGATCGCGGCGAACGGGGCGCACGGCACGGCGATGAGGATGCCCAGCTTCCGCGCGTACTTCGCGTTCTGCGCGCGATACATGCCCGTGAGGGCCTGAATGTCCACCGTGACCTCGTACGATTCCGTGCCTGCCATGCCTGGTCCAATCGCTCGTGACGGAGCAGGGGGCACCCGCGACGGACGGATGACCGCCGTCAACGGACGCCCCCTGCCCTGCTGTGCCACCGATGCTGCGCCCGGCGCGTCACGCGCCCGTAAGCGGCGCGTGATGCAAGGGGACACAAGGGGAGCCGCCCCGACGCGGCGGTCGGGGCGGCTCCGGGGACTCGATGGGCACGCAGTCGCGGCGCGACGGCGCGCGCCTCTCGCCGGCGTTGTGAGCGGCGTGCCGGCACGCTGGCTGGGGCGGTGGGACGGCGCGCGCCTCTCGCCGGTGTGGCGCGCGGCTAGTCGCGGGTGAGCTTGCGGTGCAGGCGGTGCGGCTTTGCGGCGTCGGCGCCCAGGCGCGCGACACGATCGGCCTGGTAGGACTCGAAGTTGCCCTCGAACCAGTGCCAGCGGCCGGGGTTCTCGTCGTCGCCCTCCCACGCGAGGATGTGCGTGGCGACGCGGTCAAGGAACCAGCGGTCGTGGGAGATGACCACGGAGCAGCCGGGGAAGGCCTCGAGGGCCTCCTCGAGCGACTCGAGGGTCTCGACGTCGAGGTCGTTGGTGGGCTCGTCGAGAAGGAGCAGGTTGCCGCCCTGCTTGAGCGTCAGCGCCAGGTTGAGGCGGTTGCGCTCGCCGCCGGACAGCACGCCGGCACGCTTCTGCTGGTCGGCGCCCTTGAAGCCGAAGGCGGCCACGTAGGCGCGGCTCGGGATCTCGGTCTCGCCGACGCGGATGTAGTCGTTGCCGCCCGAGACGACCTCCCAGAGGGTCTTGTCCGGGTCGATGCCCTCGCGCATCTGGTCGACGTAGGAGATCTTGACGGACTCGCCGACCTCGAGGGTGCCGGACGTGGGCTGCTCCAGGCCGACGATGGTCTTGAACAGCGTGGACTTGCCGACGCCGTTGGGGCCGATCACGCCGACGATGCCGTTGCGCGGCAGGATGAACGAGAGGTCGTCGACCAGGACGCGGTCACCGAAGGACTTGCAGAGGTGCTCGGCGACGAGGACCTTGGAGCCCAGGCGCGGTCCGACGGGGATCTGGATGTCGGCGAAGTCGACGCGCTTGGAGGCGCGGGCCTCGGCCTCCATCTGCTCGTAGCGGTCGAGGCGGGCGCGGTTCTTGGCCTGGCGCGCCTTG
>CALCDK010000160.1 GCA_937900605.1 uncultured Olsenella sp. | reverse complement strand
TGACGCCCTGATTCGTAGTCAGGTCCTCTATCCAGCTGAGGTAACGCCGCGTGTGAGACCACATAATGCCCCTCTGCCCGGGGTAGGTCAAGCGCGATTGGGAAAGGTGGTGAAACTGTGAAGGAGCGCGTGAGACTGCGTCGTCCCCGGGGGGCCTGCGCGCCCGATGATGCGCGGCACCGTGGCTGACGGGCGAGCTGCGTCGGGACCGCGCGCATGGGGCCTGCGCAAGAAAGAAGCCCGCCCCGCACATGCGGAACGGGCTGGCAATTCTGGCGGAGAGCTGGGGATTCGAACCCCAGATTCCCTTAGGGGGAATACTCGCTTAGCAGGCGAGCACCTTCGGCCTCTCGGTCAGCTCTCCAGATGAGGTGCCTGAGCATCATAGCGCACAATGACGCGGCTCACAAGGTGAAGCGGCCTGCCATGGGGAGCGCGCACAATTGCCGCGCTCGCATTGCGGCGCGTCAGAGGCGCAGCGTCGCGTCGTCGGCGACGACATCCGCGCGGTGCGCGGCAACGAGGTCCCACGAGAAGCGGCCCACGAGGTCGCACGGCATGACGCGCTCGCCCTCCCCTGCGAGTCCCACCAGGTGCGCGAGCGCCCCGACGACGACGTCCGCCCCGACCCCGCGCTCGCGCAGCGAGGCCACGCCGAGGTCGCGGTCCCGCTTGGAGAGCCGGCGGCCGTCTGGGGCCACGAGCAGCGGGACGTGGCCGAACTGTGGGGGCCTGCCGCCCAGCAGGCGGGCGAGGTAGGTCTGGCGCGCCGACGACCCCAGCAGGTCGTGGCCGCGGACCACCTGCGTGACGCCCATCTCGAGGTCGTCGACCACGACGGCGAGCTGGTAGGCCACGACGCCGTCGCTGCGCCTGACGAGGAAGTCGCCGCACTCGCGGGCGAGGACCTCGTGGTGCGGCCCGTAGCCCAGGTCGACGAAGTCGATGGTGCCGGCCGGGTCGTCGGCGCCGGGCACGCGCAGGCGCGTGGCGGGCGGGCGCACGGCGCTTCTCGCCGAGACCTCGTCGGGCGAAAGGCCGCGGCAGGTGCCGGCGTAGAGGACCGTGCCGTCGGATGCGTGCGGCGCCGACGCGGCGTGCAGCTCGGAGCGGGTGCAGAAGCAGGGGTAGGTGAGGCCCAGGTCGTCAAGGCGGTCGAGCGCCTCCTGGTAGAGGTCGCCGCGACGGCTCTGGTAGTGGGGGCCCTCGTCCCAGTCGAGGCCCAGCCACTCGAGGTCGCGCATGAGGGCGTCGGCGACGGCGGGGTCCTGCGCGCGCGGGTCCAGGTCCTCGATGCGCAGGACGACGCTGCCGCCCGCGGAGCGCGCGGACAGCCACGCGAGGAGGGAGGAGAAGACGTTGCCGAGGTGCATGCGGCCGGAGGGCGTGGGGGCGAAGCGCCCGCGCATGGGACGGGGGGCGATGGGGGAGGCCTGGGTCACGCTAGACCTCGCGCGCGTAGACGTAGATGCAGAAGTCGTCCACCTGCGGCGCGGCCTGGGAGGGCCAGGACGCCTGCGACCTGCGCCTGATTGCCTGGCGGAGCCCCAGGTGGTCGTAGAAGCCCACGTCACAGGCATCGTCGGTGAGCAGGTAGTAGCCCGCCGCGCCGATGGAGCGCACGCGCTCGGCGGCGGCGTCGAGCAGGCGGCGGCCCAGGCCGAGCCCGCAGGACTCGGGGGCGATGATGAGCAGCTTCACGGCGGTGGCGGACTCGGGGGCGCCGGTGGCGCAGAACTCGCGGGCGAGCGCGTTCTCCTCGGCCACGCCGCCGAGCTCGGCCTCGCAGGCCGCGCGGACGGCCGCGGCCTCGGACTCGTCGACGTCGTCGGCGATCTGCCTCGCGGCTTCGGACCAGCCATCGAGCTGGGGGTCGGGCTGCTCGCAGTGGCCCTTCTCGTCAAGGAGCACGGCGCCCAGCAGGTCGTCGCCGCGCTCTGCGACGAGCGCCCAGGAGCTGCGGTCGAGGTACTCGCACAGCTCGAGGCACGCGGCCGTGATCGCGGGGGTGTCCTGGAACTCGCCGAGCCACGTGCGCGCCATCAGCTTCGCGATCTCGCCGAAGTCGTCGCGGACGAACGGCCTGAGCACGACGTCGGTGGGCTTGTGCTGCATTTTGGGCATACGGGTCCTTCCTGCGGTATCGTAGCCATGACCGTAGCGCATCAAGATGCAGAACCCAAGGAGGTCCCATGGTAGACAGACCCATCAGGCGCGCCCTCGTCTCCGTCACCGACAAGACCGGCGTCGTCGAGTTCGTCAAGGCGCTCGAGGACGAGTTCGGTGTGGAGGTCGTCTCCACCGGCGGCACCGCGCGCGTCCTGTCCGAGGCCGGCGTCAAGGTGGTCCCCATCGAGGAGTACACCGGATTCCCCGAGATGATGGACGGCCGCGTCAAGACCCTGCACCCCAAGGTGCACGGTGGCCTGCTGGCCCGTCGTGACGACCCGCAGCACATGGCCGAGGCCGCCGAGCACGGCATCGGCATGATCGACCTGGTCTGCGTGAACCTCTACGAGTTCGAGAAGACCGTGGCCGCCCCCGACGTGACCTTCGCGGACGCCATCGAGCACATCGACATCGGCGGCCCCTCCATGCTGCGCTCCGCCGCCAAGAACGCTGACTCCGTGACCGTGGTCAGCGACCCGGCCGACTACGACGACGTCCTCGCCGAGATGCGCGCCAACGACGGCTGCACCACCCTCGCCACTCGTCGCGAGCTGCAGCTCAAGGTCTACGAGACGACCGCCGCCTATGATGCCGCCATCGCCGTCTGGCTGGGCGACCAGCTCGACGCCCAGGCCCGCGCCGACGAACCCGAGGCCGACGAGGCCCCCGAGGAGCTCGGCCTGTACCTCGAGAAGGTCGAGGACCTGCGCTACGGCGAGAACCCCCAGCAGAGCGCCGCGGTCTACCGCTTCGCCGACGCCTTCGCCGAGAAGGGCTCCTCCGGGTTCCCGCTCGTCGGCGCCGAGCAGGTCCAGGGCAAGCCGCTCTCCTACAACAACTACCTGGACGCTGACGCCGCCTGGAACCTCGTCCGCGAGTTCGACGGCCCGGCCTGCGTGATCCTCAAGCACCAGACCCCCTGCGGCTCCGCCGTCGCCGGCGACGTCACCGAGGCCTACGACCGCGCCTACTCGTGCGACCCCAAGAGCGCCTTCGGCGGCATCATCGCCTGCAACCGCGAGGTGCCCCTGGAGCTCGTCCAGCACTTCGCCGACGTCAACAAGCAGTTCGTCGAGGTCCTGATCGCCCCGAGCTACACCCCCGAGGCCCTCGAGCGCCTGGCCAAGCGCACCAACCTGCGCGTCCTGGCCACCGGCGGCGTGGGCGGCCACGCGTCCCTGGAGCTGCGCTCCGTCGACGGCGGCGTCCTGGTCCAGAACGTCGACTCCGTCTCCGAGGACCCTGCGTCCTTCACCTGCCCCACCGAGCGCAAGCCGACCGACGACGAGATGGCAGAGCTGCTCTTCGCCTGGCGCGTCTGCAAGGGCGTCAAGTCCAACGCTATCCTCGTCTCCAAGGGCAAGGCCGGCATCGGCATGGGCCCCGGCCAGCCCAACCGCGTCGACTCCGCGCTTCTCGCCTGCGAGAGGGCCGAGGACTACTGTGACCGCATGGGCATCGAGAGGGGCGGCTTCGCCTGCGCCTCCGACGCGTTCTTCCCGTTCCGCGACAACGTCGACGTCCTCGCGGAGCACGGCGTGACCTGCATCATCCAGCCGGGCGGCTCCAAGCGCGACGACGAGTCCATCGCCGCCTGCGACGAGCACGGCATCGCGATGGTCTTCACCGGCGCGCGCCACTTCCGCCACTAGGCGATCGGTGCGGACCCGGGTATCTGCCCGGGTCCGCGCTTTTTCGTCGTCGCGCGCGGCCGTCGCGCCGTCGCGCTACGATACCCAGCCCTGCAACGTCAGAAGGGAGAGGCGCATGGTCGACGAGAGGCAGCGCGACGCACAGATGGATGGGTTCGTCCTCGGGAGGCCGGCCCTCGTCTGCCGGTGGAGGCTGGCCCACCGCGAGCTGCCGCTCGAGAACCGTCACCTGCGCGCCCTCGGCCGTCGCATGGCAAACGGGGCCCAGGTCTCGCGCCAGCTCGTCGCCTGGGCCAAGCAGCACATCGAGTGGACGCTCGCCGACGGTTCGGCGCAGTACCCCGACGGCGTGCTCATGATCATCGTGGACGAGAGGGGCCAGGCGGCCATGACGGTCGGCCCCTTCGAGCCGCTCGCGGTCGCCACCACGTCGTCCCTCGCCGAGCGTGCTGCGCACGCGTCGGTCGAGGCCGGCGAGACGGGCGTCGCGCCGGAGACCCTGTGGGCCTTCCGCGGCGAGGAGCTCGTCTACGACGACGGCGGCTCGGAGTCGGCCTCCGGCGCCGCGTCGCTCATGCTCGACCTCGCGTCCACCGTGGGCTTCACCGTGGTGCGCGAGTCGGGCCTCTCGGGTGCGCTCCTCGACGGGACCGCCGACGTCGACGAGGTCATGCTCGTCTCCGACGAGTTCGGCATCGTGTCCGCCAGCGACGCGTGCGGCCCGCGCTCCAAGCGCTTCGTGGACGGCTACGCCAAGCTGCTGGAGCGTCTCCGCAGGTAGCGCTCCGCGGCCCGCGCCGCCGCAGGTAGCGCCCCCGCCCGGCGGCCGTTGCCGTCGGGCCTCGCATCCGACTGCGCGGCCCCGTCGCTCCCACGGCCCGTGCCGTCGCGCCCCTCTCGCCGGCTAGTTCGCGAGCGAGAAGGACCAGATCCCCTGGGCCTCGTCGCAGATGAGCGAGAGGTCCCAGTGGCGCTGGCTGCGCTCCAGGCTGTTCGAGTCGTGGACGATCGCGAGACCGTCCCCGTCAAGGCCCTCGATCGCGATGAAGTGGCCGACCTGCGTGAACGTGCCCGGCTCCATGACGCACACGAGCGGACGCCCCTGCTCGAGCTCCTGGCGCAGCAGCGCCGGGACGGACGCGACGGCCCTCGAGCGCAGGCCCAGCATCGCCGCACCGTCCGACATGAGCGACCACGACGACCCCATGCCGTCGGTCGAGAACCCGTTGCGCGTGCTGAACTCCGCCATCTCGGCCGGGCCCAGGTCGGTCCTGCCGGTGAGGAAGACGTAGACCTCGCTCAGGGCCGTGGGCCCGCACCCCTGCTTGGCGAACGGCCCGTTGGAGTATGTGACGTCGTCGAACTGGTGGTCGATCTGGTACAGGTAGGGCATCGAGCCCTTGCGCCACTCCTCGCGCGGCGTGCTGCGAGGGTGCTCCGGGTCCTCGGCGGGCTCCTGCGGCGTCTCGGCCGCCTGCCCGCTCTCGTCCTGCGTGCCAGGCCCCGGCTCCGTCGCGTTGCCCCTCGCGCACGACCACGCCACGAGTGCCAGCAGCGCGCAGGCCACGACCACCGCGGCGAGAAGCACCGTGCGCGGCGTGACGTGCGCGACGGCCCCGCGATGCGCCTGCGGGCCCGTCACCGCCCGTGCCGCCCGCGACCCGACCCGGCCGCGTCCCGGCCCGCCCGGGCCTGCCGCCCCGCGCGACCTGCGCGGCGCCTCGCCCGCCGGCCGTCCGGCCACGTTCCGCGCCGGGCCCTCCGGGGCCCCGTCCCCTCTCGGCGTGGCGCGCCTCGGGTGTGGGCGTCGTGTGGCGCCCGCGGCCCCATGCGGCTCGTGTCGTTCGCGCCCGTCCCGCTCCACGTTGCCCCCCAATGCGACGAGGCCCAGCTTGATGGGGTCATTCTAGTCGCCCCGCCCCCGGTCGGCACGGGTCCGCGGGCAAAGGTGCCGCTCATGAGAAACATTCTAGAAACGTGCCGTGGCGGCCATCGTCAGGAGTAGACTGTTTTGGTATGTGGGTTACAGGGCCCACGCTCAGTCATGCTTTTCGTGAGTGAGGCCGCCCAAGGGCCACAGGGGCCCGCGGGCACGGGAAAGAAGGAGAGGACATGGCACGAAAGTTTAAGTCCATGGACGGCAACAACGCTGCGGCCTACGTGTCGTACGCGTTCACCGAGGTGGCGGGCATCTACCCGATCACCCCGTCCAGCCCCATGGCCGACTACGTCGACCAGTGGGCGGCGCAGGGCAAGAAGAACATCTTCGGCACTCCGGTCAACGTCGTCGAGATGGAGTCCGAGGCCGGTGCCGCCGGCACCGTTCACGGCTCCCTCGGTGCTGGCGCTCTGACCACCACTTACACGGCCTCCCAGGGCCTGCTCCTCATGATCCCCAACATGTACAAGATCGCGGGCGAGGGCCTGCCGTGCGTCTTCCACGTCTCGGCTCGTACCGTCGCCTCCCACGCTCTTAACATCTTTGGCGATCACTCCGACGTCATGGCCTGCCGCCAGACCGGCTTCGCCATGCTCGCCGAGGGCAACGTCCAGGAGGTCATGGACCTCT
>CALCDK010000159.1 GCA_937900605.1 uncultured Olsenella sp. | reverse complement strand
GGAGCCCTCGCGGACGTTGTCCTCCTCGAGCACGTAGATGAGCTTGGGGAACGCCGGGGTGATCCAGACGCCCTTCTCGTTCTTCACGCCGCGGTAGCGCTGGCGCAGCATCTCCTCGATGCACAGGGCGAGGTCGGCCTTCTCCTGCTCGTTCTTGGCCTCGTTGAGGTACATGAAGACGGTGATGAACGGCGCCTGGCCGTTGGTGGTCATGAGGGTGACGACCTGGTACTGGATGGTCTGGACGCCGCGGGCGACCTCCTCGTGCAGGCGCTTCTCGACGATGTAGTCGACCTTCTCGTCGCTGGGGTGCGCGTCGATGGCCTCCATCTCGGCGAGGACCTGGCGGCGGATCTTCTTGCGCGACACGTCGACGAAGGGCGCGAGGTGCGTCAGCGAGATGGACTGGCCGCCGTACTGGCAGGAGGCCACCTGGGCGATGATCTGCGTGGCGATGTTGCAGGCCGTCGAGAAGCTGTGCGGCCGCTCGATGAGCGTGCCCGAGATGACGGTGCCGTTCTGCAGCATGTCCTCGAGGTTGATGAGGTCGCAGTTGTGCATGTGCTGCGCGAAGTAGTCGGCGTCGTGGAAGTGGATGATGCCCTCCTCGTGGGCCTCCACGATGTCGGCGGGCAGCAGCGTGCGCATGGTGAGGTCCTTGGAGACCTCGCCGGCCATGTAGTCGCGCTGGACGGAGACGACGGTGGGGTTCTTGTTGGCGTTCTCCTGCTTGGCCTCCTCGTTGTTGCACTCGATGAGGGAGAGGATCTTGTCGTCCGTCGTGTTCTTGTGGCGCTTCTGGGCCTGGACGTAGCGGTAGATGATGTAGTGTCGGGCCAAGGCGAAGCGGTCGAGTGCCATGAGCTGGTCCTCGACCAGGTCCTGGACCTCCTCGACGGTGACGGTGTGGCCGGCGTCGGTGCACTGGTCGACGACGTTGGCGGCCGCGAAGGCGATCTCGCGGTCCTTCATGCGCTCGGACTCGGGGACCTCCTGGTTGGCGGCGGTGATGGCGTTGACGATCTTCTGGACGTCAAAGGTGACCTCGGAGCCGTTCCTCTTGATGATCTTCATGTCGGGTGCCCCCTCGTCGAAGCGGCGCCCCCCGGTGGTGCGCCGCCGCGTTGCAGTCTGGTTTCGGCTACCCACTATGCCACAAGCCGTAGTGGTTGTCTTCTCACCCTGGCCCAAGATATTGTTGAGAAGGTGTCGAAAAGTGGCGCCTCGGGCGGGTCGGCGCAGGCAGTCACAATGTGTTGGGAAAAAGCATTTAGCTATCATTCTTGCGCGTTCACAGAAGCGACAAGCGCGCCGCCGCGGCTCCGGCGGCGGGGGACGGGAGGATGCCATGGACGGCTTCGAGGGCGCGTCGCCGGTCGCGACGGGGGAGCTCCTGGGTCTACTCGCGCAGGTGCGCAGCGTGAGGCGCTTCGGCGGGCCGTGGCTCGACGAGGGCGACCTCGCGCCGCTCGTGCGCGCGGCGTCGCTGGTCCCGTGCGCCAACAACGCGCAGGCGGTCCGGCTTCGGCTCGTCTGCGGCCCCGAGGCGTGCGGGCGAGTCTTCCCCCACCTGCGCTGGGCCGCCCAGCTGCGAGACTGGGACGGCCCCGAGCCCGGCGAGCGGCCCCGCGGCTACGTCGTCGCGTGCCTGCCTCGCGGGGCGAAGTCGGCGCCGGCGCGCCTGCTCGACGTCGGGATTGCGGCCGAGGCCATGGCCCTCGCCGCGCGCTGTGAGTCGCTGGCCTGCTGCATGCTGCGCGGCTTCGACGACGGCCTCGCGGACGACCTGGGCCTGCCGGAGGGGCTCGTCGCTGGTGCTGGCCCTCGGGCGCCCCGCGGAGCGCGTCGAGCTGGAGCCCGCGCGCCCCGGCGCGGCGCCGCGCTACTGGCGCGACGCCGCCGGGACCCACCACGTGGAGAAGCTCTCGCCCGACGACCTTCTCGCCTAGCCCCTCACGAGCTCCGTCACGGAGTCGAAGGCGACCCCGCTGGCCTCGACGGCCGCGCGCGAGCCCAGCATGCACACGCCGCGGCCGCAGGAGCGCTCCGCGAGCGCCGCGGCCAGGGCCCGGACGTCGTCGGGCGTGCAGGAGAGCTCCTGCGCCCTCACGAGGTCCCTCCAGCCGGCCTCGCGGCCGGAGTGGCGCGCGACGTCCTGACGGCGCCCCAGGCGGCGCGGCTTGGCGGGCGCGTCATGGGCGCCGAGCGTGGCCACGACGTAGCCGTCCATCTCCTTCGGGGTGGGGTCCCATGCCGCCAGCCACGCGGCCGCGCCCTCGTAGCGCGCCAGGGTCTGCTCGGGGGAGGGGTCGCGGTAGGACCACATGGCGCGGATGCCGTCGGAGCTGCGGCGGAAGCCGGCCCCGTACGCGCCGCCCTTGGCGCGCACCTCGTTCCACAGGTAGTCGTATGACAGCACGCGCGCGGCCACCGCCCAGGCGCCCGGCGTCCCGGCGTCTGCGGGGGTGGGGCCGCAGCAGCTCACCACGTAGCTCACGTCGGACGGGATGACGAAGGCCTCGTCGCGCGGCCTCGGCTCGGGCGCGGCCATGCGGCCGGGGCCGGCGGGCTCGTCGCTGGCGCCCAGGCCCAGCGTGCCGCCGAGCCCCCAGAACGCGTCGCGGTCGGCCGCGTCGCCGGTGAAGCTCACCTCGACGTCGTCGTCGACGAAGACGCGACGGCACAGCCCCTCCAGGCGGGCGGGCAGCTCCCCGCGGCGCTCGTCCCAGGCGTCGAGCAGGTCGCGCAGGAACAGGTAGTAGCCCAGGCCGCTGACCCTGTCGGCCACCTCGGACGCGGCCGAGAAGAACGTGCCGGAGCGTGCGAGCGCCACCGAGTGCCCCTCGCCGACGTAGTACTGCTCGAGGCCCACGCGGCGCTGCGTCAGGATGTCGCGCACGCGGCCCAGGTCGTCGAAGCGCGTGGTGCCCCAGACCTCGGCGGGCAGCGCCGCGAGCGCGCCGACGTTGGAGCCGAGCGCCGACGCCGCGACCACGAGGCGCGGGTCCGCGAAGGAGGGGTCGTCGTCGCGCGCGTACGTCTCGACGAAGAAGCCCAGCGAGCCGAGGCTCCTCTCGACCGCCGTGTCGAGCTCGGAGGCGGTGTGGTCGCGGGTGTCGAGCTTGCCGAGCAGGTCGGTGAGGACGCCGACCCACGGCAGGTCGTCGTAGCCCAGGCGCGAGAGCCCGAAGTAGTGGTAGACGTAGTCGATGCCGTGCGTGGGGACCTCGAGGGCCCAGCAGGGCAGCGGGGCGTCGACCTCGCGCTGGGCGACCTCGGCGACGCCCTCGCCGGCGTCGGCGGGCGAGAGGCGCGGCAGCGTCGCGAGCGCCTCGGGCGAGTCTGGGGCCTCCTGCTCGGCCCTCAGGGCGTCGACCTCGGCGGCGACGCGGGCCAGGTCGTCCGGTCCCATCGTGGCGCGCAGCGCGGCCAGCTCGGCGGCCTCCTCGGCGCCGTCGCCCTCCCCGACGGGGACGAGCTCGACCTCGGCGTGGTGGGCCGAGTCGCAGACCACGTCGCGCAGCAGGGCCTCGAAGCCGCCGTCGTCGATCCAGCCGTGCAGCTCGGCCAGGGCGCCCTCGTAGCGGACGTAGTCGAGGGGCCTCTCGTCGTCGTAGAGCCAGCCGGACAGCGCCTGGACCGACAGGCCCACGCCGTCGGCCGAGCCGTAGTCGGCCTCGCGCAGGTTGAACTCCGCCTGGGCCAGCGACGCCTCGAGGCGCTCGCGGCCGATGCCGTCGCGCGCGAGCTCCGCGCAGGCCTCGCGCACGAGCGGCCAGAAGCGCCCGGCCGCGCCCTCGCGCAGGCCGTGCAGGAAGAGCACCACGTGAGGCTGCAGCACGCCGTCGACGAGCATGGCGTCCATGTCGTCGGCCAGGCCCGCGTCCAGCACGCGGCGCTTGAGCGGGGCCTCGTTTGAGCCGCACAGCGCGTCGAGCAGGACGTCGGCGCCCAGCACGCGGGTGCGCTCGGCGGCGGTGCCCAGCACGAAGGCCATGGCGCACGAGGCGTTGGACGCGGCCGTGGCCATGCGCACCCGGCGCGGGCCCGGCGCGACCGGCGCCTGCTCGGCGAGCGGGTTGGGGTCCTCGTGCGCCCTTCTCGGCGCCTGCGAGAAGCGCTCGCCGACGAAGGCGAGCTCGCGCTCGACGTCGAGGTCGCCGTAGAGCACGGTGTAGCTGTTGGACAGGTCGTAGTGGCGCGCGTGCGCGTCGAGGAAGGCCTCGTAGGTGAGGGCGGGGATGGCGCGCGGCGCGCCGCCGGACTCGTGGCCGTAGCAGGTGTCGGGGAACAGCGCGCGGCAGACCTCCTGGTACAGGACGGTGTCCGGGTCGCTCGTGGCTCCCTTCATCTCGTTGAGGACGACGCCGTTGTACGACAGCGGGCCCCAGCCGTCGGGCGAGTCCGCGTCGCGGGCCACCTCGAGGTGCCAGCCCTCCTGCTCGAAGGTGCGCGGGCGCTCGTAGATGGCGGGGTCCAGGACGGCGTCGATGTAGACGCCCATGAGGTTCTCGAGGTCCTCGACGTTGGTGGACGCGACGGGGTAGGCGGTCTTGTCCGAGAAGGTCATGGCGTTGAGGAACGTCTGCATGCTGGACTTGAGCAGCGTGACGAAGGGCTCCTTGACCGGGTAGCGGCGCGAGCCGGACAGCACGGAGTGCTCGAGGATGTGGAAGACTCCCGTGTCGTCGGCGGGCGGCGTCCTGAACGCCATGCAGAACGAGCGGTTGGCGTCCTCGCAGGCCAGCCACATGAGGCGGGCCCCGGTGGCCTCGTGGCGCATGACGTAGGCGCAGCCCGGCAGCTCGTCGACCCTCTCGGCGGATGTGACGACGAACCCGGCGTGCCTGGTGCCCGGCGCGAGCGCGGGGTCGGGTGTGGAGAAGCGGCTCTGGTTGCTCATGGGTGCTCCCTTGACGGTGGTTTCACGTGGTAGAGCATAGCGCAAGCCCGGTCGGCGGCCGTGTGCGCGGGGGTCCGGGCGTGGCCGGGGGCGTCGCGGCCGTGGCGCCGCGGGGCGCGTCGTCACGGTGCCGTCCCCGTGACGGTCTCGCCCCGACCGGCCCCAGTGCCGTCCCCGCGACGGTTGCGCCCGCCCGCCGAGGGGTCGCGCGCCCGCGTCCCGTGCGGCCGTAGAATCCCGGCCAGTGGGGCCGTGAGAGGGGAGAGGGACATGTACCGCATCGTCGCGACCGACCTTGACGAGACGCTGCTCGACTCGACGCACCACGTGCCGCTGCGCGTGCGCGAGGCCGTGGCCCTCGCCCGCGCGAGGGGCGTGCGCCTGGTGCTGGCCACGGGGCGGCCCTTCTCGTCCGTGGAGGGGACCCTCGGCGAGCTGGGGATGCTCGGCGCGCCCGACGAGCACGTGCTCTCGTTCAACGGCGGCGTGCTCACGCGCGTGGGCGACCCGACGCCACTCACCACGTGCCGGCTGCCGCGCGAGCGCGCCGAGGCGCTCTACCGCTTCGGCGTCGAGCGCGGGCTGAGCATGCACGTCAACACGCTCGACCCCGTCTACGTCTACCGCTACCTGCCCGAGGAGCGCGCCTACGTGGGCGACCGCATGCGGGTGGTCGAGACGTCGGCGCCGGACCTCTCGCCGGTCTACGAGGACGGCCACGAGGTGGTCAAGCTGCTGTACATGTCGCTCGACATGGGGCTGCTGCGCGACGCGCGGGACGAGCTGGCCCGCCTGGGGCTCACCGACGGCCTGGACGTGTGCTTCTCGGCCAACCGCTATCTGGAGTGCAACGCGCCCGGGGTCAACAAGGGCGCCGGCCTCATGGCCCTCGCGCGGCGCCTGGACGTGGACGCCTCCGAGGTCATGGCGGTGGGGGACAGCTCGAACGACGTGAGTATGCTGCGCGCGGCCGGGCTGGGCGTGGCCGTGGCCAACGCCTCGGAGGATGCGCTCGCGGCGGCCGACTACGTGTGCCGCGCGGACAACGACGCCGGCGGCGTGGCCGAGGCCCTGGAGCGCTTCGTCCTGTCCTGACGGGCCGCGGGTCGTTTGCCCGGCGAGAGGCGCCACGGTCGCGGCCGCGGCCCGGCGAGAGGCCCGCCCGCCGCGGCCGCCGCCCGCGGGCCGCATCGCCCCTCTCTCCGCAGCGGGAGGTCCCGGCACGAAAGAGGGCGCCGTCCCCGAGGGGGCGGCGCCCGTGCGCTGCGAGTCGCGGTGAGGCCTAGATGCGCTCCATGTTGGCGAGGACCGACGAGTACCAGTGCGCCGCGTTGGGCGGGCAGTACTTCTTGGCGGCCTCGTAGGTGAGCTGGCCGCCGTAGCCGATGGCCAGGCCGCGGACATGGGCCCAGATGGCCTCGTCCCAGCTGTCCCAGCTGGAGTTGCCCCAGCCCCAGGCGTTGTGGGGGCGGAAGCAGTAGCGGCCCTGGGAGCTCTCGACCATGGAGATCGCGGGCGAGAAGCGCGGGTCCACGCCGTACTCCCACGCGGCCTCGGCGAAGGTGCGGCCGGTGCCGGCCATGGGGGAGCCGGCCATGTAGGCGTCGATGCGCGGGGCCCACATGGCGATGAAGGCGTCGCGGTCCGAGGGGGTCTCGACGGGGCCGGGGCTGGGCTTGGAGGGGACCTCCACGGGGGCCTTGTTGCCCGACTCGGTGGTGAAGTCGCCGCCGGCGTCCTGCTGTGCGGAGTCGAGCGCGGCCTGGCGCTCGGCCTCCTCGGCCGCGGCCTGGGCCTCGACCTGGGCCTGGAGCCTGGAGCGGGCCTGGGTGGCCTGCTCGAGCGCGTCGCTGGCCGCCTGCTGCTGGGCGCTCGCCTCGCCCATCTGGGCCTGGAGGCTGTCGTCGACCTGCTGGAGCTCCTCGGCCGCCGCGGCGAGCTCGCCGAGGGCCTCGGTGTTGTGGGACTGGATGATGCCGAGGTGCTGGATGGTGGCGACGAGGTCGTTGAAGCTCTCGGCCGACAGGATGAGCTCGACGAGGCCGCCGGAGCTCTGCTGCATCTTGTAGAGGACGCGCATCGACTGGCTGGCGCGCTCGCGCAGGACGGGGAGCTGCCCCTGGATCTGCTCGGCTCGCTCGCGGTTCTGGTCGATCTGGCCCTGGAGCTCGCTGACGCGCTGGTTGGCCTGGGAGTAGGCCTCGTTGGCCTGTTGGACCTGCTGCTGGGCGCCTTGGAGCTCCGAGATGGGGTCCGCCATGGCGGTCAGCGGCGCGAGGGCCACCGACCCGACGAGGGCTGCCGTGACGGCGAGAAGTGCCGGCCTGGGACAGCCGGGGCGTGTCTGGTTGGCGTGCAAGGGTGCGACCTCCGCGGCCTTCTTGCCCGCGCTCGCGGGCCTTCCAATCATATAGTTCACGGCATTTTACCGCTGATGTGCCCGTTCACACCGCAACTACACGACTCGGCGCCCCTCCGGGGAGGGGCGCCGGGAGTCAGTCCGGGCCGTGTGGCTACTTGACGACGAGCGTGTCGCACTCGGCGTTCCTCGCCAGGAAGGTCGAGATCGAGCCGAGGATGGCGTACTTGATGGAGGACAGCCCGCGCGCGCCGCAGACCACGACGTCCGGGCGCACGTCGTCGAGCATGTCGTCCTTGAGCGTCTCGCGGACGCGTCCGGCCTTGACCAGGACGTGCACCTCGGGGATGCGCGGGTCGGCCTCGGCGGCCGCGACGCCGTCCGCGACCGAGTCGCGGAAGCTGCGCTCGAGCGCCGGGATCACGTCGGCCGGGAAGCTGCCCGCGGCCTCGAGCGCCGTGGAGTCCACGACGTGGCCCACGTAGAGCGACGCGCCGTCGCTGGCGGCCAGCCGCGTGGCCCGCTCGAGGACCTTGTCCTGCTGCTCCGAGCCGTCGAGCGCGACGAAGACCCTCTTGTAGCCCGTGCCCCTCTCGCCAGTCTGTGCCATGACGTCCCCCTTTCGACGTGGGCGGCCACCGCGGCCGTCGATGCCACTGTTATGCCCCCGCACCGCGGCGGCGCCCGTGCGGGTCCGTGGGTGGCGCACACGTGTCCGGCGAGCGGCGTACTCTTTGTACGTAGAATGCTCTGTCCGGCCGCCGCGTCGCGCGTGCGGTGTGAGAATCGTCGGGACCGTGCACTGATTGGGAGGTTGTCTGCCGTGGATTTCATCGAGCTCGCCAAGGCCGCCGTCTTCGGCATCGTCGAGGGCGTCAGCGAGTGGCTGCCCATCTCGTCGACGGGCCACATGCTGCTGCTCGACCAGTTCCTGGCCATGAACGTCTCCGAGGCGTTCTGGAACATGTTCCTGGTCGTGATCCAGCTGGGGGCCATCCTGGCCGTCTGCGTCGTCTTCTTCGGGAGGCTCAATCCGTTCTCCCGCTCCAAGACGCCCGAGCAGCGCCGGGGCACCTGGACGCTGTGGGGCAAGACCATCGTGGCATGCCTGCCGGCCGCCCTCGTCGGCATCCCGCTCGACGACTGGATGGAGGAGCACCTCGGCAGCCCGTTCGTGGTCGCCGCGGCGCTCGTCGTCTACGGCGTCGCCTTCATCGCGATCGAGACCGTCCGCGAGCGCCGCGCCCGCGCGCTTCTCGCCGAGCGCCCTTCCGGCGCGCACTTCGCCGCCCCCGCCGCGCTGCCCGAGGGCGCCAGCGCCTGCGAGCTGGCCGACGCCGACGCGCGCGTCCGCAGCGTCGACGAGCTGGACTGGCGCACCGCCATGGGCATCGGGCTGTTCCAGGTGCTCTCCATCGTCCCGGGCACCTCTCGCTCCGGCTCCACCATCATCGGCGGCCTGCTGCTGGGCTGCTCGCGCACGGCCGTGGCCGAGTTCACGTTCTTCCTGGCCATCCCCGTGATGTTCGGCGCCTCGGGCCTCAGGCTCGTCAAGTTCTTCCTCGCCGGCAACGCCCTCACCGGCATGGAGGCGTCGGTCCTGCTGGTGGGCTGCGTCGTCGCGTTCCTGGTGTCGCTGGCCACCATCCGCTTCCTCATGGACTTCGTCAGGCGCCACGACTTCAGGCCGTTCGGCTGGTACCGCATCGTGCTCGGCCTCGTCGTGATCGCCTACTTCGCGCTCGTGTAGGGGAGGGGAGCATGCGCACGTCTCGAAACGCCGTCTCGCGCGGGGCCCGCGGCCTCGCGCTGCTCTGCTCGCTGGCCCTGCTGCTGGGCGCCGGCCCAGTCGGGCCCGCCGTCGCGCTGGCCGAGGGCCCCGACGCCGCCGCGGCCCAGTCCTCGCCCGCCGCGCCGGACCAGGCCGCGCCGGCCTCCGCGGACGAGCCGCCCGCGGTCGCGTCCCCGTCGGCGCTGCTGCTCGACGCGGACACCGGCCGGGTGCTCTTCGAGCAGGACGCCGACGCGCGCCGCTTCCCGGCCTCGACCACCAAGGTCATGACCGCGCTGCTCGTGCTCGAGAACTGCTCGCTGGACGAGCAGGTCAGCGTCGAGGCCTCCGACTTCGACGAGGTCACGGCCGAGAGCTCCGTCTCGGGCCTGAGGGAGGGCGACGTCCTGTCCGTGCGCGACCTGCTCGCCTGCCTTCTCGTGCCGTCCGGCAACGACGCGGCGTACGTCCTGGCGCGCCACGTGGCCGGCAGCTGGCAGTCGTTCGTCGACATGATGAACGAGCGCGCCGCCCAGCTCGGCTGCGGGGGGACGCACTTCGCCAACCCGTGCGGCCTGCACGACGAGAACCACTACACCACCGCCCGGGACCTCTCCGCGATCCTGCGCGCCGCGCTGGCGCACCCGGAGTTCTGCGAGATCGCCGGCAGCGCCACGTGGGAGCTGCCGGCCACGCCCGCGAGCCCCGCGCGCACCCTGCGCACCACCGACCTGCTGCTGCGCGAGGGGAGCCCCGTCTATATGGGCGGCGAGGTCGTCGCGGCCAAGACCGGCTACACCGACGACGCCGGCAAGTGCCTCGTGGCCGCCGCGCGCCGCGACGGCATGACGCTCGTCGGCGTGGCCCTCGGGGCGCCCAACGTCCCCGACGCCGCCGGCGTGACGCCCAACTTCCGCGACCTGCGCGACCTGTTCGAGTGGGGCTTCTCGGCGTGGGAGACCACGGCCGTGGTCCGCGCCGGCGACGAGGTGGCCCAGGCCGTCGTCACGCTCTCGAGCGACGGCGAGAGGGTCGCGGCGGTCGCGGGCTCCGACGTGGTCGCCACCGTCCCGCGCGGGACCACCCTGGCCGACCTGGACGTCTCGTGCGACTGGGGCGCCCCGTTCCAGGCGCCGGTCGAGGCCGGCCAGGACCTGGGCCGCGCCACGCTTTCGCAGGGCGGCGTCGTGCTGGGCGAGGTGTCGCTCGCCGCGCGCGACGCGATGGCGCTGTCCGTCCCGGCCCTCGTGCTGTGGTGGTTGTCCGACCCGCTCCACGCGCTGCTCGTGGCCGCCGCCGTCGCGGCCGTGGCCGGCGCCGCCGTCGCCGGCGTCGTCGTCGCCGGCGTCGTCGTGGCCCGCAGGAGGCGCTCGAGCGCCCCGTACCGCGTCCAGGTGGTCGCCGACGGGCGGTTCCGCCCCAAGGCCCACGGCGGCAACGCCAGCAGCCTCGCCGCGCACGACGTGAGGCGCGCCCACACGGACCGCACCACGCCGCACGACTCCCCGGTGAGCCGCGTCATCTCCGCCGGCGGGTCCGCGTCCGCGCCGTCCGGCGCCCCCAAGCGCGGCGCGCACGGCGGCCACGCCAAGTAGCGCCGCCCGCGGGCGGTCACGTCCACGGCGCGACCAAGCCCGCGGCGCGGCCTCGCCAAGGGCCCGGAGCTTGCGCCCCGGGCCCTCTCTCGTGCATCTTGTCCTGCGTCAGCCGAAGCGCCCGAACGCGAGGGGAGCCGCCCATGCACCGCATCCTGTTCGTCTGCCACGGGAATATCTGACAATAAGGGCAAACCGCCTCATAAATGAGCGGTTTGCCCTTATCTTTTGAACCCTGTGCAACTCTTTTACAACTTTTGTCGGGTGCAAATCTGATTGCGTGAAACGCCCCCTAGTCGCGTTGCTTCGCGAGCGCGTTTCTGAGCGCACGCAGAACCTCAATTGCCACGGGCAGTTCGTCGGCCTCGAACGAAACTAGAATTTCCTGCACCTCCGCCGAAAGCGCGGCCTTGTCGGGCTTCGATTCGTCCGTTAAAAGCGCGTCCGTCCCTACCGAAAGCTCTTCGGCGATTTTCGCCAGCACGGGCAGGCTCAGCTTCGTGTTTCCGGTCTCGATATGGCTCATATGCGTGACGGAGATGCCGACCCTTCCCGCCAGCGCCTCCTGCGACAGACCGCATGCCTTGCGGTAGCGCCTAATCCGCTGGCCTATTTCGAAGTATTTCATGCAATCACCGCCCATCAAAATCAAGTTGCCTTGAATCCTATGGGCGATTTCTGTCGGCTATAATAGCCTACATGGGCGGTTTTATGCCTATATAGTTTAATTATGAAAACAGAGGCGCAGCGAAGGCTGCTCGCGCGCCTTGCTGGGGCGATTTGCCCCGCGAAACGAGAGAAAGGGTCGGGTACATGGGGAGCCAAGAGGATTTGCTATCAGGAGTCGCCACGGCGCATGATTTGATGCACCGCGTGGTGGGGCTGCAGAACCGCATCAACCAGCTGAGCACGCAGTTCGCTGCCAAGACGGAGAAGAAGACCAAGCGTCACCCCGTGCTTTACGCCGTGGCGGGCTTTCTCATCGCGTTCGCGCTCATCACCAGCACGCCGCTCAAGGCCATCACGTACCCGATAACCATCCCGTTCTTCTCGGCAGGTGGAATGGAGCTTCAGGTGATGGTCTGGAACATCGTCAATCTCGTGGTGTCCGCCATCATCGGCGCGGTTCTGTACGGGGTCATCTCAAAGTCGGCCGACAAGGGGCGAGAGCGCAAGAACGCCACCATCGACCAGAGCAACGCGCAAGTGGAGGCCAATAACCAAGCGCTCGCGCAGAGTATCGAGCAGACGAAGCGGGAGATCTTCGCCGTGCAGCAGCGCTGGGCTGCGGAAGTCGCGCCGTGGTACCCGATGGACTACGACAACATCGACGCCGTGGACTTCTTCCTTACCGCCGTGCGCAACCACCGCGCGAGCACCGTGCAGGAGATGGTCAACCTCTACGAGACAGAGCGGCATCAGCGCCGTATGGAGCAGGGGCAGCAGCAGATTCTCAACCAGCAGCGCATCGGCAACATGCTGCAGCTAGGCAACCTGTTCATACAGGGGCAGGTTCTCAGCCAAGCCCAGCAGATAAACGCAAACACCGCAAGCGCCAGCAGCAACCTCGACTGGATTGCCAAAGCGATGGGCAAGCGGTAGCGGCCTGCCGTCGAACCCCGCTGCATGGATCATGGCGGTTTTCGCCACGATCCATGCAGCGGGCAGCCTATGTGGAGTAGCCCGTATGGCGGCTGCCACCACTTTCGAGCACCGTATACAGCAAGCGCAAAGGAGCGGAACAATGGATATAACCGAACGGACGAGAAGAGCGGCGCGTTTTGCGGCGCTGCTCGCGGCATGCGCCCTGCTGCTATTTCTGGCGGCGCGCCCCGCGTACGCCGTAGAGGTGGCGGGCGGCGACGGCTGGTCGCTGGACGATGCGGGCGTGCTCACGCTTTCCGAGGACATAGCCCCGATAAGCGCGGGCGGGGCCTACGAATGGGAGCCGTACGCCGCGCAGGTCAAGGAGGTCAAGGTTGCCGAAGGTGTGACCGAGGTGCCCAGCATGGCGTTCGCCACGCGAGGCGGCGTGAGCTACGCCAGCCTGCAGAAGGCGACCATGTCCTCCACCGTGAGAACGATTGGCGTGAGTGCGTTCGCCGACAACCCCTCGCTCACCGAGGTGTACTTGAACGACGGCTTGGAGCGCGTGGAAAACGTGGCGTTCGGCGGAGCGGGCTTCGCGGAAATCGAACTGCCCGAGAACGTGACATGGGCTTCGGACGTGTTCATCGACTGTGACAGCCTCGTCTCAGTGACCATCCCCGCAGGCTCCGAATGGGGCGGCGGCAACGCGCAGTTCTACGGCTGCGACAGCCTTGAAACCGTATATATCGAGGAGGGCGTGGCGCAGATTCCCGCCACGTTCCTCAACGGATGCGGCAGCCTCGAATACGTGTGGGTGCCCAAGTCGGTCACCGAGTTCGTAGGCACGCCCATTCTGGGTGGCTGCATCATCGGGTACACGGGCACCGCTGCCGAGGAGTACGCAGACTGGAGGCAGGAAGTCGGCGTTAACGTGGTCGATTTCCACGCCATCGACGGCGACGAGCACACCTACGGAGAATGGCAGACGGTGGCCGAGCCCACGTGCACGGAGAGCGGCAAGCAGATTCGCACCTGCGCAATCTGCGGAGCCGAGCAGTCGCAGGAGCTTGCCGCAACGGGGCACATCTGGGACGCCGGCGTTGTGACGAAGGAGCCCACCGAGAGCACCGAGGGCGTGAGGACGTACACCTGCGCGGCATGCGGCCAGACCAAGACCGAGCCCATCGCCAAGCTCCCGCAGACGGGCGGGGACAAGCCGCAGGGCGGCGACCGACCCGATGGGTCGGCGGATGCGAACGAGGGCTCCGCTCAGGAAGGCACGCAGGACGAGCTTCCCCAGACGGGCGACGGCACGTTCGCGCTCATCGGCCTGCCCGCTCTTGCTCTGCTACTTGTTTCGGCGGGCCTGATTCTGGCGGCAAGAAATCGGGCGGAGCGTTCGTAGTCTAAGGCGATTCACGTAGCAAGGAGGAATCATCCATGAAGCAGTACACGAGAAGGAGCGCCCTGAAGCTGCTCGGCATCGGAACGGTTACCATAGCGGGCTTTGGGCTGGCTGGATGTAGCGGTTCAGGCAAAGGCGTCAAGAACGCGAGCGAGCCCGTGCCTGCTTCGCAGGCTTTCGGCCAGGC